>JBDSLQ010000341.1:0-15473 GCA_039916285.1 Caldimonas sp. | reverse complement strand
ACCGACCTCGACGAGCTGCAGCGCGTCAGTGCCGCCGACGTGCAACGCGTCATGCGCCGCTACGTGCTCGATGCGCGCAAGGTGACGATCGACTACCGCCAGGAAGAGGTTGCGAAGCAATGAAGTTGCCTTCCTGCCTGCGTCGCCGCCTCGCGCCACGCTGCGCCGCGACCGCATTGATGCTGGCCGCCGCGGCAGCCGTCGGGCAGCCGTACACGACGCCGCCCGCGCCCGCCGCGCCGCGGCCGCTCGCCATCGCCGCGCCGAGCGAGATGAAGCTCGCCAACGGGCTGCGCGTGATCGTCGCCCGGCGTGAGGGGGTCCCGCTGGTCAGCGCCGAGCTGGTTGCGCTCGCGGGCGCCGAGGTGGATCCGCCCCGACTTGCCGGTCTGGCCTCGTTGAGCGCGTCGCTGATGACGCAAGGCACGAAGCGCCGCAGCGCGCCCGCCCTCGCCGCCGCGGCCGAAGCGCTCGGCGGCTCGCTCGACAGCGGCGCCGGCTGGAACAGCGCCATCGTCTCGATCACGGTGACGACGCCCCGGCTCGACGCCGCCCTGGGGCTCGTCGCCGAGGTCGCGCGCGAGCCGGTGTTCGCGCCCGAAGAGATCGATCGCGTCCGCACCCAGACCCTCGATGCGCTCAAGGTTGCCTACGCGAGCCCGGGAACGCTCGCAGGCCTGGTGGCCGACAAGCTTGCCTACGGTTCGGGGCCATACGGCCATCCTTCCAGCGGCACGCCGCAATCGCTGCCGCGAATCGGACGCGACGATCTCGTCGCCGTGCACCGGCGCACTTTCCGCCCCGACAATGCGGTGCTTATCCTGGCCGGCGACATCGCCCCCGAGGCCGGTCTCGCGCTGGCCCGACGCCACTTCGGCAGCTGGGCTGCGCCCGCCGGGGCCGCGCCGGCGGCACCCGTGGCCTCGCCCGACACCCACGGCCCGACCGTCACGGTCATCGACATGGCCAAGTCGGGCCAGGCCGGCGTCGTTTTCGCGCTGCCGTTGCCCGAGCGAAGCGGCAGCGAGCGTGCCACCGGTGCGGTGCTGAACTCGGTCCTGGGCAGCGGCTATTCGTCGCGTCTGAACCAGGAGGTCCGCATCAAGCGCGGCCTCAGCTACGGCGTCAGCAGCACGATCGATGCGCGTCGCGAAGCCGCGCTCTTCCGGGTCGCGGTGCAGACCAAGAACGAGTCGGCCGCCGAGGTGGTGAGCCTGGTCCAGGGCGAGCTCGATCGGCTCATGAAAGAGCCGGTGTCGGCCGAAGAGCTGGCCGCCCGCAAGCTGACGCTGATCGGTGGATTCAGCCGCAGCGTCGAGACGACCGCGGGCCTGGCCACCGCGATACGCGCGCTGGTCGTCGCCAACCGCCCGCCGGCCGAGCTGAAGGAGCGCATCGGCCAGTTCGAGGCCGTCAACGCCGCCGACATCCAGCGCTATGCCGCCGCCAATCTCGGCGCCGCGAAACGACGCGTCGCCGTCGCCGGCGAAGCGGGTGCGTTCGGTGCCGCGCTGAAGGCCGCCCAACCGGGGCTCGTCACGGTGGGCCAGGATGCGCTCGACCTCGAGCGCGACGATGGGCTCAGCCGACGCTGAACCGTCCCGAGCCGGCGCATCGGCGGCGACCGCGGAGCGTCAGCCGAGGGCAAGGCAAACCCTCCGTACGAGGCCGTACGTTTGCTGGGACAATAGTGCCCCCTGGCCGACGACGCATGCAGCACGCGTTCGGCGTTCGCCGACTCTTTTCAGGTACCTTGCCCATGGCCACCCGTCGCTCTGCTTCCCCGTCCAAAGGGCCTGCTGCTGCTGCGCCCAATGCCACTCCCGTCGCTTCGGCGAATGCCGCGCTCAAGCTGCGCCAGACGCAGGCCGAGTACGTTGCAGCACGGCCTTCCGGCGAGCCTGGCGTCAAGCCGATGATGTCGAGCTCGAAGATGTACGTCTGCCGGCGCTGCCAGGCCAACTTCAAGACTGGCGACGGCAAGCCCGATTCGCGCCTCCCCGGCCTGGGCAAGTGCAACAAGTGCCTGGCCACGCAAGCGGCCTCGGCGATCGCCGCATAGGCGCTTTGCCGCTCGCCCCCTGAGCGGTCAGTTCGCCCCGGACCGACGCCGGTCCGGAGAGGGAAGCGCGGCCTGCTCCACCTCAACCCTCTGATCCGCAGCGCGCGCTGGCTTTGCCTCGGCTTGAGCGCTCTTGCGCCGTTCTGCGAGCAGGGCCCGATCGCTCGCCCGGATCTCGCCACCGCAAACCTCGAGCAATGCAAGGTACTCGGGCGAAAGATCTTCTTCCGTCTCGGGTTCGGTCTGGCGGCGCTCGGCACGCCGACGTTCGGTTTGCTCGGTCATGGCATCGATGGGTGATGTCGTTGGCTGCCACCGTAGCGTGGCGGCAGGGGCGACTGTGTAGGACGCAGCCGCGAAAATCCAGCGCTGTTTAGGGGGTGTCGAGGATCGGAATCAAAAGCCTCGCCCGCGCCGTAGAAGCCGACCAGGTTTCTCACCCAGGGAAAGAACGCGATGTCGGCGATGGTGTAATCGTTGCCCAAGATCCACGCGCGCTCGGCAAGCGCGAGCTCGCGAAATCGGCATTGCCCCGGTAGGTCTTGTCCGTCACGCGCATGCGACGGCGGCCCGCATGCGGTGCCGATCCCCGGCGCTATGCCGGCCGCCTGACGCGGCCTATGTTCGCGGCACCGGCGCATCGGGGTGATGCGCCCGCCAACCGAGGAGCACCAGATGGCTGACGACAAGACGAAGCGCGGCTCGCCCGACAGCAAGCGCTTGAACAAGAGCGAGCCCTACGAAGTCGCCTACGCGAAGTCGAAGCGGGCGAAGGCGGCGAAGACGACCGCGGGCAAGAAGACTTCGGGCAAGAAGACGTCGGGCACGTCGGCCAAGAAGGCCGTGACCCGCAGCGCGACCTCGCGCGCCGCACCGGCGGCTGGCTCGCGGGCGAAGAAGTCTGCATCGCCGGCAATGAAGCGCACCAATGCCGAGCCCGCGCGCAAGCGCGCGCCGACGGCGACCACGCGCGCCGCGCCGAACCCGCCGAAAGCCGAGAAGACGGCCGAGAACACGGCGCCGCGGACGATGAAGGAGGCCGACGCGGTCGATCTGCTGACCGACGACCACCTGCAGGTCGGCGCCCTCTTCAAGCAATACGAGAAGCTGGCCAAGAAGGAAGCTCCGGCCGAGCAGCGCCGCGCGCTCGCGCAAACCATCTGCGACATGCTGAAGGCGCACACGACGATCGAGGAAGAGATCTTCTACCCCGCCGCCCGGCGCGCCGGCATCGATGCCGACCTGCTCGACGAGGCCGACATCGAGCACGCCTCGGCGAAGGAGCTGATCGCCCAGATCGAGGGCGGCGACCCCGCCGACGATCACTACGACGCCAAGGTGAAGGTGCTCGGCGAGTACATCACCCACCACGTCGTCGAGGAGCACACCGAGATGTTCACCAAGTGCCGTCGCGCCGGCATGGACCTGGTGGCGCTGCGCGCCGAGATGGAAGCGCGCAAGATGGCGGTCGCGCCTGATGCGGCATCCGACGGCGAAGGCAAGGGCAAGTCGCCCGGCCTCCTGGCCTCGCTGTTCGCGAAGTGACGACGCGCGGGCGGGCCGGGAGGCCCGCCCTCGGCGCGCTTTTCGCCTGCCGAGCGTGGACCCCACCGAGGTCGATTCCGCCGCCAGCCGCCGTCCAACGTTCGATCAAGACAGGCCCGACCGAGCGGCCCGGCTTGATCCGGGCGGACCATTCGCGGCAACACTTTCACTGGCGCTCGAAGCCGCGGAGTTCCGGCCATACAACGGCTCCGGGTAATCGATCTTCCGACGCCGCCCCGGACGGACAAAGATGCCGGCGGCGCTCGACCGCCCGCCGCGGCAATTCGTCACGGCACCTACCCACAGGAGACCGGGCATGACCAGACAGATCCCGCCAAGCATTCGTTCCTGGCGACCCGCCGCGCTCGTGCTAGCCGGCGCGGCGGCCGCGGTCGGCGCCGGCACGGCGCAGGCTCAGGAGACCTTCAAGATCGGCATCGTCAGCTTCCTTTCCGGCCAGGCGGCCGAGAGCTTCGGGATCCCCGCCGTCAACGGCGCCAAGGTGCTCGTCGACGCCTTCAACAAGGGCGCCGCGCCGGCGCCGTTCAACAAGACTGGCTTCGGCGGCATGAGGATCGAGGCCGTCTACGTCGACGAGAACGGCGGCGCGACCAAACAGGTGCAGGAGCTGCGCAACCTCTACGACCGCGAGAAGGTCGACGCCGTCGTCGGCTACGTCAGCTCCGGCGACTGCCTTGCAGTCGCGCCGGCCGCCGAGGAGATGAAGCGCTTCCTCATCCTCTACGACTGCGGCACCCCGCGCGTGTTCGAGGAGAACAAGTTCAACTACGTGTTCCGCACGGCCTCGCACGCGGCGATGGACAACGTCGCGCTGGCGCGCTACCTGAAGGCGAGGAACGTCAAGGTCGAGAGCTTCAACCTCATCAACCAGGACTACGCCTGGGGCCAGGACTCGAAGAAGGACTTCGTCCTGTCGATGGAGAAGCTCTATCCGGGCGCGAAGTCGGGCGAGGACCAGCTGCCCAAGCTCGGCGCCGGCCAGTACGGCACCGAGATCTCGGCGCTGATGGCCAAGCCGGCCGACGTCACGCATTCGAGCCTGTGGGGCGGCGACTTGCAGGCGTTCGTCCTGCAGGCCGGACCGCGCGGCCTCTTCAAGCGCACGCAGGTGGTCTTCTCGGCCGCGGATCATGTGCTCGTCGGGCTCGGTGACAAGATGCCCGACGGCACGATCCTCGGCGCCCGCGGCGCCTACGGCCTGATGTCGCCGAAGTCCGCTCTCAACGACTGGTGGTGGGATCTGTACTCGAAGGCCTACAACACCTACCCGGCGCAACCGCCCTATCGCATGGTCCAGTCGCTGCTCGGCCTGAAGCTTGCGGTCGAGAAGGCAATGGCCGCCAACGGCGGCAGGAAGCCGACCGGCGAGCAGCTCGCCGCCGCCCTGCGCAACTCGGAGTGGGACTCGCCCGCCGGCCGCATCCGCATGGCGCTCGGCGACGGCCACCAAGCCATCCAGGACACGGCGATCGGCAAGACGCGCTACGACGCTGCGAAGAAGATGGTCGTCCTCGAGGACATCCAGCGCTTCCCCGCCGATTGCGTCAACCCGCCGCCGAACATGAAGTCCGAGGACTGGATCAAGGCCGGCTTCCCCAACGCCAAGGGCTGCCCGTAACGCGCCGGCCGGCGGCAGTGAACACCGTCGTCACGATCCTGATCGACGGCCTGACCTACGCGTCGTGGCTGTTCATCGTCGCGGTCGGGCTGACGCTGGTCTTCGGCGTGCTGAAGATCCTCAACATCGCCCACGGCAGTTTCTACGCGATCGGCGCCTACGCGGCGGCCAGCTTCGTCGGCTGGGCGGCGACGATGAAATGGGCGCCGGGCTTCAGCATCGTCGCGATGCTGCTCGCCGCGGTCGTCGTCGCCGCCGTGATGGCGCCGCTCACCGAGCGCGGCCTGCTGCGCTTCTTCTACGGTCGCGACGAGGTCCTGCTCGTCCTCGTCACCTATGCGATGTTCCTGATCCTCGAGGACGTCACGAAGCTGCTCTGGGGCGCCAACCCGTACTACGTTTCCGAGCCGTACAGCCTTTTCGGCAACCTCCATGTGGGCGTGCAGACGTGGGTCGGCTACGACTTCTTCCTGGTCGCGCTGGCGGTCGTCGTCGGCCTTGCGGTCTGGTGGGGGCTCAACCGCACGCGCCAGGGCAAGATCACCCTGGCGGTCATCCACAGCGCCGAGATCGCCGCGAGCATGGGCGTCAACGTCTCGCGCGTCTACATGGCGGCGTTCTCGATCGGCATCTTCCTCGCTGCGCTTGGCGGCGCGTTCACGGCGCCGATGATCTCGGTGCAGCCGGGCGTCTCGGTCGGCGTGATCATCGTATCGTTTGCCGTCGTCATCATCGGCGGCCTCGGCAGCATCGAGGGCGCGGCGGTCGGCGCGCTGATCGTCGGACTGGCGCGCTCGCTCGCAGTCCACGTCGCGCCGGTCGCCGAGCTGTTCTCGATCTACATCGTGATGGCGGCAGTCCTCATGTTCCGGCCCGAAGGCCTGTTCCAGCGCACCCAGGCCAGAAAGATCTGAGCGCATGACGGCGAGCGCGACCGTTCCGTCAGCGCCGGCCGCGTCGCGCTTCACCCCCGGGCGCATCGGCCTGGCGGCTCTCGCGGCCGGCGCCTTCGTCGCCCTCGCCGCCGCCGGCCTCGTGTTCCCGCGCTGGCTCACGTTCCTGTTGACGATGGCTGCCGGCAACGGCCTCGTCTCGCTCGGCATCGTCGCCTTGATGCGGGGCGGCGTCGTTCCGTTCGGCCAGGGCATGGTCTTCGCCGCCGGCGGCTACGCCGCCGCCCTTCTCTATAACAAGCTCGGCTTCACCGACGCGCTCGGCCTGGCGCTCGCCGGCGGCGCTGCGGCGGTGCTCGTCGCCGCGCCGTTCGCGCCGCTCCTTTCCCGCTACCGCGGCATCTTCTTCGCCATGCTGACGCTGGCGCTGTCGATGGTGACCTACGGCCTGCTGATGAAGCTCGACGCCCTCGGCGGCTCCGACGGCTTCAACGTAAGCCGGCCGACGCTCTTCGGCCAGAAGCTTCCCGACGACCGCGTCGGCTACATCCTCTACCTGCTGACGATCTTCGTCGCGACGGTCGCGGCGGTCGCGATGCGGATCTACTTCGACAGCACGCGCGGGCTGGTAACGCTCGCCGTGCGCGAGAACGAGCTGCGCGTCGAGTACCTCGGCGGCTCGGTGCGACACGCGATGGCGATCAACTTCGTCGTTGCCGCGTTCTGCGGCGGCCTCGGCGGCGCGCTCGTTGTCATGTCGCTCGGCCACATCGAGCCCAACTTCAGCTTCTGGACGACGTCGGGCGAGTTCGTCTTCGTCGCCATCCTCGCCGGCTGGCAGAGCGTCGCCGCGGTGTTCGTCGCGAGCACGGTCCTCGAGATCGTGCGCTCGTTCTCGAGCGCCTACTTCCCCAACACCTGGCAGCTCGCTCTCGGCCTGTTCCTGCTGTTCGTGATCCGCTTCCTGCCGGGTGGCATCGGCTCGCTGTGGACGAAGCGGCGCCGGTGATGAGCGCGAACGGGGCGACCGCGCCGCTGCTTCACGCCGAGGGCGTGAACAAGCGCTTCGGCGCCGTCGTCGCCGCCGCCGACATCACGATCGCGATCGGCACCGGCGAGCGCGTCAGCCTGATCGGCAGCAACGGCGCTGGCAAGACGACCTTCGTCAACATGATCACCGGCTACCTGAAGCCCGATGCGGGCCGGATCTCGTTCGACGGGCGCGACATCACGCCGCTACATCCGCGCGCGATCACGCGCCTCGGCGTCGCCCGCTCCTTTCAGATCCCGCAGCTGTACGGCGACCTGACGGTGCTCGACAACATGCTCGTCGCCAACGCCTGCCACGACCAGCGTCTGAGCTTCTGGCAGGCGGCGCATCGCCCCGAGGCGATCGATCGCGCCGAGCAACTTCTCGATCGCTTTCGCCTCGGCGAGCACCGCCGGCGCCGCGTCGCGGAGCTGCCGGGCGGCGTTCGCAAGCTCCTCGACATCGCCATGGCGCTGACCGGCGCGCCCAAGCTGCTCCTCCTCGACGAGCCGACGAGCGGTGTCTCGGCCGAGGAGAAGTTCCCGATGATGGACACGATCATGTCGGCGCTCGGCCAGGAGGCGATGACGGTGCTCTTCGTCGAGCACGACATGGACATCGTCGAGCGCTACGCGAGCCGCGTCGTCGCGTTCTACGCCGGGCGCATCGTCGCCGACGGCGCGCCGGTCGAAGCCCTCGCCACCGACGACGTTCGCCGCTACGTCACCGGCGAGCTGCTCGCCGAGTAGGAACCGGCGATGCTCGAGGTTCGATCGCTGCACGTTGCCATCGCCTCCGTTGTCGCCCTGCGCGGGCTTTCGCTCGAGGTCGGCAACGGCCGCATGGTCGGCCTCGTCGGCCGCAACGGTGCCGGCAAGACGACGCTGATGCGCAGCCTCATGGGCCACCTCGCGCCGACGAGCGGCAGCGTCGTCTTCGACGGCCGCGACCTGCTCGCGCTGCCGGCGCACGCGCGCGCCGGCCTCGGCATCGGCTACATGCCGGAAGACCGCGGCCTGGTCCCCGAGCTGACGGTCGAGGAGAACATCCTCGTCCCGCTCTGGGTCAACCGCGCCCTCGTCACCGCCGACCGGCTCGCCCTCGTCTACCGCGTCCTGCCCGAGCTGCTCGAGATGCGTGCCCGGCGCGCGCTCTTGCTCTCGGGCGGCCAGCAGAAGCTGGTCGCGCTCGCGCGCGCGCTCGCCGCGGGAACGCGGCTGCTGCTACTCGACGAGCCGTTCGAGGGCGTCGCGCCGGCGCTCTCGAAGCGCCTCGCCGACGTCATCGCCTCGCTCAAGGGCAGCGAGGTCTCGGTGCTGATGGCGCAGAGCGACCTAAACCATGCGCGCCGCCTCGTCGACACCGAGTTCGTGATCGAGCGCGGCGCCAACGTCGCGCCGGCAGCGGCATGAGCGTCGGCACCCCCTTGCCCGGGCGATGACCGCCGCCTAGGACGCGAGAGCCGGCGATGAATCCGTGGCGCGATCACGCGGTGCCGGCGATGCGCCACGAGGCGCTTTACGGCGACCGCGTCGTTCGCTGCTTCGTCGACCGGCCGGCGAGTTTGCTGGCGATGTTCGAGCAATCCCGTGCCGCGCGGCCGACGCACGATGCGGCCGTGCACGAGGGACGGCGCTGGAGCTACGCCGAGACGGGCGTGCGCAGCGAGCGCATCGCCGCCGGGCTCGGCGCGCTCGGCGTCGCCGCCGGCGACCGCGTCATCCTCTTTCTCGCCAACCGCCCGGAGTTCCTGTTCGCGCTGCTCGCCGTGCAGCGGCTCGGCGCGATCGCCGTGCCGGTCGGCGTGCGCGAGCAGCGGCCGGGCCTGGCCTACGTGGCGACGCAGAGCGGGGCGAGCGCCATCGTCTTCGACGACGAGCTCGCCGATCGCGTCCCCGGGAGCGACGAAGCGCCGGCGCTGCGGAACCGCCTGCCGGCGTCCGGCCTCGCCGCGCTGGAGGCCGGCGCGCCGCCTGCACCGCCGCCGGCCGCCACCGTCGAAACCGACGTCGCCGTGATCCTCTACACCTCGGGGACGACGGGGCATCCCAAGGGCGCGATGCTCACCCACCTGGCGATCGTCCACTCGGCGCTCCACTACGAAGCGTGCATGCGCCTCGCCGCCGACGACCGCTCGGCGCTGGCGGTGCCGGCGAGCCACGTCACCGGCCTCATCGCCAGCATCGCGGCGATGTGGCGCGTCGGCGGCGCGGTGATCATCGTCCCCGAATTCAAGGCTGATGCATTCATCGCGCTGCTCGCGCGCGAGCGCGTCAGCCACACGTTGATGGTGCCGGCGATGTACCGCCTGTGCCTGATGAGCGACGCCCTGGCGCGCGCCGACCTGTCGGCGTGGCGCGTCGGCGGCTACGGCGGCGCGCCGATGCCGGTGGCGACGATCGACGAAGTCGCGGCGCGCCTGCCCGGGCTGATGCTGCAGAACTGCTACGGCGCGACCGAGACGACATCGCCGGCGACGATGATCCCGCCGGGCCTGACGCGCGACCACGCCGACTCGGTCGGCGTCGTTCTGCCCGCCGCCGAGATCCGCGTCATGGACGACGATGGCCGCGAGCTGCCGCGCGGCGCGACCGGCGAGCTCTGGATCGGCGGACCGATGGTCGTTCGCGGCTACTGGGCCAACCCGGACGCGACGGCGGCGGCGTTCAGCGCCGGCTTCTGGCATTCGGGCGACCTCGGCTCGATCGACGCCGAGGGGTTCGTTCGCATCGTCGACCGCAAGAAGGACATGCTCAACCGCGGCGGCTTCAAGATCTACTCGGTCAAGGTCGAGAACGTGCTCATGGGCTGGCCCGGCGTCGTCGAGGCGGCGGTCGTCGGCGTCCCGTGCCCCGTCCTCGGCGAGCGCGTCCGCGCCGTGCTGCACGCGCCCGGCGCGGCGATCGACGAGGCGGCGCTGCGCCGCCATTGCGCCGAACGGCTCGCCGACTACGAGGTGCCGGAAAGCTTCGTCTGGAGCACACTGCCGTTGCCGCGAAACGCGAACGGCAAGGTCCTCAAGCGGCTGCTGCGCGAGCCTGCCGCCGGCTGACCGCACCGTCGGGCCACAGCAGTCGAAAAGAACGCCGTCTACCAGCGGCCCACCGTGGGACCACCCACTTCAACGAGGATCACAACATGAATCGCAAACACATCGTTTGGTTCGCCGCCGCCATGGCGGTCAGCGTCGGCGCCTGGGCGCAGTCGAGCTGGTATCCCAGCAAGTGGGGCGCGAACGACGAGATCGGCGCCGCCAACCACATGACGCCGGCGCTGGCGCTTGCGGCGGCGAAGCTCGTCAAGACCGGCAAGGTCTATTCGCTCGGCATCACGGTCAGCACGACAACGCCGGCGTACCCGCCGCGGACCTGCTCGATCTACATCGTGCAGCCCGGCCAGGTCGGGGCGGCCACCGGCCTCGGCCCGACCAACACGACCTACAACGACGACATCCTCAACTGCTGGAACGGCATCGGCACGCAAATCGACGGCCTCGGCCACATCGGCGTCGGCGACCGCTACTACAACGGCAACAAGTGGGGCGAGTTCGCGGAGATGGGCGGGCTCAAGAAACTCGGCATCGAGAAGATCCCGCCGATCGTCGCGCGCGGCGTGCTGCTGGACATGGCCGGCTTCCTCGGGGTCGACGTCGTCAAGGAAGGCACCGCCTTCAACCGGGCCGAGATCGACGGCGCGGCCAGGAAGCAAGGCATCGAGATCCGCCAGGGCGACGTCGTCATCTTCCACACCGGCTGGCTCAGCCTGATCGACAAGGACCCGAAGCGCTTCGGCTCGGTCGAGCCCGGCCTCGGCCGCGAAGGCGCTCGCTACCTGGTGTCGAAGAACGTCGTCGCCGTCGGCGCGGACACCTGGGCGGTCGAGGCGATTCCGTTCGAGCCGGGCGCGGGCATTTTCGAGGTCCACCAGATCCTGCTGCCGATGGGAGGCACCTACATCCTGGAGAACATCAACACTGCCGAGCTGGTCAAGGACAAGGCGTGGGAGTTCATGTTCGTGCTCGGCCACAACAAGTACCAGGGCGCGGTGCAGGCGATGATCAACCCGATCGCGATCCGCTGACGCTCGCGGCGCGGCGGCGAGCGCCGTCGACCTGCCCGCCTGCCGCGCGCCGGCTCAGCGGGGAGCGGCGAGGCCGGCGCGGCGCACCCAGCCCAGACCGGCCGACGTCGCTGCCGCCGGCCGGTACTCGCAGCCGATCCAGCCGTCGTAGCCGAGCGCGTCGATCACCTCGAAGAGGAAGGGATAGTTCAGCTCGCCGGCATCGGGCTCGTGGCGGTCGGGGACGCCGGCGATCTGGAGGTGGCCGACGCGGCCGCCGGGCAGGTGGGCCCGCAGCTTCATAGCCACGTCGCCCTCGACGATCTGGCAGTGGTAGAGGTCCATCTGCACCTTCAGGTTGGCAGCGCCGACATCGGCGACGACGGCGTGCGCCTCGTCCTGGCGGTTCAGGAAGTAGCCCGGGATGTCGCGCGTGTTGATCGGCTCGATCAGCACGTCGACGCCCGCGTCGCTTGCTTGCCGCGCTGCCCAGGCCAAGTGGGTGACGTAGAGGTGCCGCATGGCCGCGCGATCGCCGCTGGCGGGGAGGAGCCCCGCCATCACGTGCACACGCGGGCAGCCGAGCGCCGCGGCGTATTCAAGAGCACGTGCGAAGCCGCTCCTGAACTCCTCCTCGCGCCCGGCGAGGCCAGCGACGCCGCGCTCGCCCTTCGCGAAGTCGCCGGGAGGCGCGTTGAAGAGGACCTGCTGCAGGCCGTGGTCGGCCAGCAACTCGGCGATCGTCGCGGCCGGCCACTCGTAGGGGAAGAGGAACTCGACGGCGCGAAAACCGTCGTGCGCCGCCGCCGCAAAGCGATCCAGGAACGCATGCTCCGTGTACATCATGCTCAGGTTGGCAGCGAAGCGGGGCATGGGTGGTTCCCTCTCGAAGTTACCAGCGTGCGCCGAAATGCCGGCGCAGCTCCTCGATCTGCTGTCCGGACAGCGGTGCCGGCTTCGGCTCGGCGGCGAGCCACAGGCGCGCCGTTTCCTCGAGCTCCTCGAGGCGCGCCATCGCCGCCGACGGCGTCTCGGCCCAGACGTTCGGGCCGAGCCGGGAGAGCATGATCGCCCTGATCGGCACGCCGCGCCGCTCCGCCTCGGCGATCGCCGCGGCGACGCGATCGGCGACGGCAGGATCGCCGGGGCGCGCGTAGGCGAGCAGCGGAACGTGGCCGACCTTCATCACGAAGTAGGGCGTGATCGGCGGCAGGAAATCGGCGCGATCCTCGCCGGCGGGCGAGCCCAGGCTCAGTTCGACGAGCGCGCGCGAATGGGTGTGGACGACGCAGCCGGCTTCGGCCGCCGCGGCATAAATGCGCCGATGCAGCGCGAGCGTCTTGCTCGGCCGCCCGGCGCCTGCCGCGGCGACGCCGCGGCCGTCGACCTTGACCAGCGCCACCGGCTCGAGCTCGCCGAGGCAGGCGTCGGTGGCGGTGATGAGAAATCCGTCGCCAAGGCGCGCGCTCAGGTTGCCGGTCGTGCCGTGGACGTAACCGCGCGCGTGCAGCGAGCGGCCGATGCGGCAGAGCTCGTCGCGCAGCCTTGCTTCGCCCACCGCGCTCATGCCGCGATCTCGAATGCGCGCCGGAAGAAATCGACGCCGCCGAAGTTGCCCGACTTGAGCGCGAGCTGCAGACCATCGGGCGCCATCACGGGGGTGGCGTGGCACCAGGGCACGCCGGGATCGATCTGGCGGCCGATGCGCAGGCGATCGACGGCCAGCGCCTGCACCGCCGCGCCCGATGTCTCGCCACCGGCGACGACCAGCCGGCGTGCGCCACGCTCGACGAGCGCGCGAGCCGTCGCCGCCAGCAGCCGTTCGAGACGGGCGCCGACATCCTGCGCGCCGGAGCGCGCTTGCGCGGCGGCGACGGCCTGCGGCACGGCCGTGCTGTAGACGAGCACGGGCCGATCCGGCGCGGCCGCCCACTCGCGCGCGGCCCAGGCGGCGATGTCGTCGGCGAGCGTTGCATCCGTCTCGCTACCGAGCGCGAGCGGGTCGATCCGCCGTGCCGGGCCGCCATCGGCGATGAACGCGGCGACCTGCGCGTTGCTGGCCTGCGAGCAGCTGCCCGAGACGATCGCACGAAACCCCTGCACCGGCGGCAGCGCGGCCGCGTCGCCGGACGCTGCGATCCCGAAGTTGCGCGGCAGGCCGATCGCCAGCCCCGATCCCGCGCAGACCAGCGGCAGGTCGCGCACCGCTTCGCCGAGGCGATGCAGGTCGTCGTTGTCGATCGCATCGGCGATCGCGAGCGCGACGCCGTCGTCGCGAAGCGTGGTGAAGCGGGCACCGATCGCCGCGGCGGAAACCCCGGTGGCACGATGGTCGACGAGCCCGACGCGCCTGCCGGCGCGGCCCCCGCTTCGCGCCGTCGCGAGCTGCGGCTGCAGCACGCGGACGAGGTTGGCATCGTTCATCGGCGTCAGCGGATGATCGCGCATGCCGCTCTCTGACAGCAGCACGTCGCCGACGAAGAGGTGGCCCTTGAACACCGTCCGCGCGTTGTCGGGAAACGCCGGAGTCGCGATCGTGAACTCGCATTCCAGCTCATCCATCAGCGCTTCCAGCACCGGGCCGATGTTGCCGCGCGGCGTCGAATCGAAGGTCGAGCAGACCTTGAAGTAGATCTGCGTCGCGCCGCCCCGGCGCAGCCACCGGCACGCCGCGAGCGATTGGCGCACCGCGTCCTCGGGCGGCGTGGTGCGCGACTTGAGCGCGACGACGACTGCATCGGCGTCGATGCCCGCCGCATCGTCGGGGACGCCGATCGTCTGCACCACGCGCATGCCGGCCCGCACGAGGTTGTTCGCGAGGTCGGTCGCGCCGGTGAAGTCGTCGGCGATGCAGCCGAGGCGGATCGTCATCTGCGACCCGGCAGCTCGATCCCCGGGAAGATCTTGATCACCGCGGCGTCGTCTTCCTTGGCGAAGCCGGCCGTCGACGCCTGCATGAACATCTGGTGCGCGGTGCTCGCCAGCGGCAGCGGGAACTTGGTCGCGCGCGCGGTGTCGAGGACGAGGCCGAGGTCCTTGACGAAGATGTCGACCGCCGAGAGCGGCGTGTAGTCGCCCGCGAGCACGTGCGCCATGCGGTTCTCGAACATCCAGCTGTTGCCGGCGCTGTGCGTGATGACGTCATAGAGCGCCGCCGCGTCGACGCCTTCGCGCAGGCCGAGCGCCATCGCCTCCGCGGCTGCGGCGATGTGGACGCCGGCGAGCAGCTGGTTGATGATCTTGACCTTGCTGCCGTTGCCCGCACACACGCCGAGCCGGTAGACCTTGGCGGCCATCGCCTGCAGGATCGGCTCGGCGATCGCCCACGCTGAGTCCCGGGCGGCGCCCATCACCGTCATCTCGCCCGACGCGGCCCGCGCCGCGCCGCCCGAGATCGGCGCGTCGACATAGAGCAGGCCCATCGCCTCGAGTCGGCGCTCGAAGTCGATCGAGACGTTCGGGTCGACGGTCGAGCACATGACGAAGACGCTGCCAGGACGCAGCGCCGCCGCGGCACCGTTGCCATCGCCGCCGGCGCCGAACAGCACGGCTTCGGTCTGCGCCGCGTTGACGACGACCGAGACGACGACGTCGCATCGCGCGGCAAGCCCGGCCGGCGTCTCGCACGGCGTGCCGCCCTGAGCCGCGAACGCCACGGCGACCCCGGCGCGCGCGTCGCAGACGAAAAGATCCGTGCCGGCGCGGCGCAGCGACCCGGCCATGCCCGAGCCCATGGCACCGAGGCCGATCAGCCCAACGCGGCGCCCTTCGATCGATCGTTCGTCCATCGCCTGCCCGTGGAGTACGCAGGCATCATAAATGGCGCTTGGCACGCGGAATGGCCGCGTGCAATGCTCGGGGCACGTCGATTGCTCGCCGGCCGGAAGCCGACGCTTCGGCGCAAGGAGTTGTCATGTTCACACTGGTCGGCGAATTGCCGAAGCATCAATACGTCTGGGTCGATTCCGCGTTCACCCATCGCGAGCCTCGTGGCTTCGTGGAGGCCGTCTGGTTCGGCCTGGTCTCGATGCGTGGCCGCATCTGGGGATGCACGGTGATGCTCAAGTCGGGCGCGATCTACCGCAACCTGCCGGTCCATGCGCTGGCCTTTCGCAGCGACCCGGAACCGGTCTGGACGCCGAAGGACGCGCAAGCGTGGGATTGCTATGGCGAGACGTTCACGGCGCTGCGCTACCAGTACCTCGCGGACCTCGAGGTCATGGCGCGCTGCGACCTCCACGGTCG
>JBDSLQ010000340.1:0-5836 GCA_039916285.1 Caldimonas sp. | reverse complement strand
GCCGTTCAAGGTCGCCGTCTTGATGCTCATGCCGCTCTCCTGGGTTGTGGGCGCGAGCTCAGACGCGCTCGAAGATGCCCGCTGCGCCCTGACCGGTGCCGACGCACATCGTCACCATGCCGTACTTGAGGTCGTGTCGGCGCAGCGCGTGAATGACGGTGGCGGCGCGGATTGCGCCGGTCGCACCGAGGGGGTGGCCGAGGGCGATCGCGCCGCCCATCGGATTGACCTTCGCGGGATCGAGGCCGACGCTGTTAATGACCGCCAGCGATTGCGCCGCGAACGCCTCGTTGAGCTCGATCCAACCCATGTCGTCGATCGACAGGCCGGCATAGCGAAGTGCCGCCGGGATCGCCTCGATCGGGCCGATGCCCATGATCTCGGGCGGCACGCCGCGGGCGGCGAAGCTGACGAAGCGCGCCAGCGGCTTCAGGTCGAACTGCTTGACGGCCTTCTCGCTCGCCAGGATCAGCGCGCCGGCGCCGTCGCTCGTCTGCGAGCTGTTGCCCGCCGTGACGCTGCCCATGCCGGTCGCCTTGCCCTGCGCATCCTTGGCCGCGGCGAACACCGGGCGCAGCTTGGCCAGGCCCTCGAGCGAGGTGTCCGGACGCGGGCCTTCGTCGAGCTTGACGGTGCGCGTCTTCGTTCCCGGCTCGCCTGTCGCGAGATCGGGAAAGCGCTCGACGACGTCGATCGGCGTCATCTCATCGCCGAACTCGCCGGCCGCCTGCGCCTTCAGCGCGCGCGTGTGCGATTCGAGCGCGAACGCATCCTGCGCCTCGCGGCTCACCTTCCACTGCAAGGCGACCTTCTCGGCCGTGAGGCCCATGCCGTAGGCGATGCCGACGTTCTCGTCGCGGGCGAAGATCTCGGGGTTGAACGACGGCTTGTTGCCGCCCATCGGCACCAGGCTCATCGACTCGGCGCCGCCGGCGATCAGCACGTCGGCCTCGCCGACGCGGATGCGGTCGGCGGCCATCTGCACGGCGGTCAGGCCCGAGGCGCAGAAGCGGTTGACGGTGACACCGCCGACCGGCTTCGGAAAGCCGCACAGCGCGACCGCGATGCGCGCCAGGTTCATGCCCTGCTCGGCTTCGGGGAACGAACAGCCGACGATCGCATCCTCGATCGCGGCCGGGTCGAGCCCCGGCACCTGCTTCATTGCGCTCCTGATCGCGGCAATCAGGAGATCGTCGGGCCGGGTGTTGCGGAAGAAGCCGCGCCCCGAGCGGCCGATCGGCGTGCGCGTCGCGGCAACGATGTAGGCGTCCTGCACTTGCTTCGTCATCTGGCGTCCTTCAATTGCGGACCGGCTTGCCGGTCGAGAGCATGCCCATGATCCGTTCCTGCGTCTTCGGGTGATCGAGGAGCGCGCAGAAGCGGGTGCGCTCCATCGACATCAGGTACTCCTCGTTCACCTGCGAGCCGGCGTCGACGTCGCCGCCGCACACCACCTCGGCGATCTGCGTCGAGACGTGGAAGTCGTGGGCGCTGATGAAGCCGCCGTCGCGCATGTTGACGAGCTGGACCTTGATCGTCGCGAGCGCGTTCCTGCCCGCGACCGGGAACGTCGCCCGCGCCGGCGCGCGCCAGCCGCTCTCGTGCATCGCCTTGACCTGCTGGCTGGCGACGTGGAGCAGCTCGTCCTTGTGCGGGACGATGACGTCGCTCCACAGCAGGTAGCCGAGCTTCCTGCTCTCGATCGCGCTGGTCGCGACCTTGGCCGTCGCCGCGCTCGTGAAGCCGTCGGTGAGGAACTTGAGGAGGTCGGCGCTGGCGCCGCCGGCCGATGCCATCTCGGCGGCGCGCCGCGCCAGGTAGGCGAGACCGCCGCCCGCCGGAAGCAGGCCGACGCCGACTTCGACGAAGCCCATGTAGCTCTCCATCGCGGCGACGCGGCGCGCGCAATGGATCGCGATCTCGCAGCCGCCGCCGAGGGCGATGCCACGCACCGCGGCGACGACGGGTACGCTCGCGTAGCGGACGCGCAGCATCGCGTCCTGCAGCTTCTTGACCTCCGGCAGGATGCCCTTGCCGCCGCTTTTCATGAACACCGGCATCAGCGCTTCCAGGTTCGCGCCGGCCGAGAACACGTCGTCGGGCGACCAGATCACGAGGCCCTGGTACGACGCCTCGGCCAGATCGACCGCTTTCAGCAGGCCCTCGATCACTGCCGGGCTGATCAGGTGGAGCTTGGCGGTGATGCTCGCGATCAGGACTTCGCCGTCGAGCGTCCAGACGCGGATTTCGTCGTTCCTGAAGACTTCCGTGCCGGCTTTGAGCGGCGCGGACGCCGCGGCGCCGGACACGGCGTCGCGGAACGGCTGGCGCCGATACACCGGCAGGGTGCTCGGCGCGACGAAGCGCGCATGCGCTGCGCCGTAAGAGCCTTCCGGCCGGTGCACGCCGGCGTCGGCTCCGCCGAGGCCGTCGAACACCCAGGCCGGCAACGGCGCGCTACTGAGCGCCTTGCCGGCGTCTATGTCTTCCTTCACCCATTGCGCGACCTGCGACCATCCCGCCTGCTGCCACAGCTCGAACGGCCCCATGCTGGCGCCGAAGCCCCAGCGCATGGCGAAGTCGATGTCGCGCGCGCTCTCGGCGACCTCGCCGAGGTGGACCGCCGCGTAGTGGAAGCTGTCGCGCAGGATCGCCCACAGAAACTGCGCCTGCGGGTTCTTCGAGTCGTGGAGCAGCTTCAGGCGCTCCGCCGGAGGCTTCTTCAGGATGCGCGCGACGACCTCGTCGGCCTTGCCGCCGCCGGGGACGTAGTCGCCCTTCTCGGCGTCGAAGCGCAGGATGTCCTTGCCGACTTTCTTGTAGAAGCCGGCCCCGGTCTTCTGGCCCAGCGCGCCGGCGTCGAGCAGCTTCTTGAGCACGGCCGGCGTTGCGAAGCTGGCGAAGAACGGGTCGTTGCCCTGCTCGGGGCCGAGGTTGTCCTGCAGCGTCTTGATGACGTGCGCCATCGTGTCGAGGCCGACGACGTCGGCGGTGCGAAACGTCCCCGAGCTGGCCCGGCCGAGCTTCTTGCCGGTCAGGTCGTCGACGACGTCGAAGCCGAGGCCGTAGGTCTCGGCCTCCTTCATCGTCGCCAGCATGCCGGCGATGCCGATCCGGTTGGCGATGAAGTTTGGCGTGTCCTTGGCGCGAATGACCGACTTGCCGAGGGCCGTCGTCACGAACGCCTCGAGGTCGTCGAGGACCTTGGGGTCCGTCGTCGGCGTCGCGATCAGCTCGACCAGCGCCATGTAGCGCGGCGGGTTGAAGAAATGGATGCCGCAGAAACGCGACTTGATCTCCTCGGGCAGCACCTCGGCGAGCTTGGTGATGCTGAGCCCCGAGGTGTTGCTCGCGACGATGGCGTGCGGCGCGATCGCCGGCGCGACCTTGGCGTAGAGGTCGAGCTTCCAGTCCATGCGCTCGGCGATCGCCTCGATGATCAGGTCGCACTCCTTCAGCTTGTCGAGGTGCTCCTCGTAGTTCGCCTGCTCTATCAGCGCTGCGTCCTCGGGGATGCCGAGCGGCGCGGGCTTGAGCTTCTTCAGGTTCTCGACCGCCTTGGTCACGATGCCGTTCTTGCTGCCCTCCTTGGCGGGCAGGTCGAACAGGATCACCGGCACGCGCACGTTGACGAGATGGGCGGCGATCTGCGCGCCCATGACGCCGGCGCCGAGGACGGCGACCTTCCTGACGTTGAATCGTTGCTGCTGCATCGCGGCTCCCGTGCTCATTCGGCGCGAACCCAGGTCTGCGTCCGGCCGAGCATCGGCGTGCCGATGTAACCGCGCACGTCGAGCTTGCCGCCGTTGTCGATCAGCTTCATCTTGACGCGGTAGACCTTGCCGTTGTTGGGGTCGAGGATGTCGCCACCCTCGAACACCGTCTTGTCGTCGGCGCTCTGCTTGACGTTGCGGATGATCGTCA
This sequence comes from Caldimonas sp., assembly GCA_039916285.1. Classification (GTDB taxonomy): domain Bacteria; phylum Pseudomonadota; class Gammaproteobacteria; order Burkholderiales; family Burkholderiaceae_C; genus Schlegelella_A. The sequence continues at coordinate 1,912 of JBDSLQ010000340.1, read as the reverse complement.
TGCCGAGCACCGGCTTGTCCTTGCGCTCGTCGGAGCAGTCCTTGCAGACGGCGTCCTTCGGCGAGTCAGGGTCGACGATCCTCTCGACCTTGCCGGTGTAGACGCCGTTCGCCTCGACGATGCGAACCAGCGACTTGTCCTTCTTGGTGTTGTCGTCGATGGTGCGCCAGACGCCGGCCGGCGACGTCGCCTGCGCCGCGGCGGCGAAGGCGGAGCCGGCGAGCAGGCAGGCGACGGCGAGATTCTTCTTGCTGAGGATCATGGTTCGGGTCCGATCAGAAAAGAGCCGCATCGAAATCCATCATCGGCGCCGCCCCGGCCCGGGCGGTGCGAATGAGCCCGGCCGTCTCCGGCAGCAGCTTGGCGAAGTAGAAGCGCGCGGTGGCGAGCTTGGCGACATAGAAGGCGTCGCCCGACGCTTGCTTCTCGAGCGCGACCTTGGCCATCCTCGCCCACAGGTAGGCGAAGACGAGGTGGCCGCAGACGCGCAGGTAGTCGACCGCGGCTGCGCCGACCTCGTCGGGGTTCTGGAACGCCTTCATGCCGATCTCGGTGGTGAGCTTGGTGACCTTGCCGCCGAGGTCGGCGAGCGGGTTGACGAACTCCTGCATCGCCTCGTTGGTGCCTTCCTCCTCGACGAAGGCCTCGACCAGCTTGCCGAATTTCTTCAGTTTCGCACCGTTGTCCGAGAGCACCTTCCTGCCCAGCAGGTCGAGCGACTGGATCGTGTTCGTGCCCTCGTAGATCATGTTGATGCGCGAGTCGCGAACGAACTGCTCCATGCCCCATTCGCGGATGTAGCCATGGCCGCCGTACACCTGCAGGCAGTGCGAGGTCGCGATCCAGGCGTTGTCGGTGAAGAAGGCCTTGACGATCGGCGTCAGCAGCGCAACCAGGTCGGCGCACTCCTTCTTTTCCTCCTCGTCCTCGCTCGCCAGCTCGCGGTCGAGCAGCACCGTCGTGAACATCGCCAGTGCCCTGCCCCCTTCGGCGTACGCGCGCGCGGTCAGCAGCATCTTCCTGACGTCGGGGTGGACGATGATCGGATCGGCCGGCTTGTCGGGCGCCTTCGGTCCGGAGAGCGAGCGCATCTGCAGGCGCTCCTTCGCATACGCCGCGGCATTCTGGTAGGCGACTTCGGTGAGCCCCAGCGACTGCATGCCGACCCCCAGGCGCGCCGCGTTCATCATCACGAACATCGCCGGCAGGCCCTTGTGGGGCTGGCCGACCAGCGAGCCGGCGGCGCCGTCGAGGACGATCTGCGCCGTCGCGTTGCCGTGGATGCCCATCTTGTGCTCGAGGCCGCCGCACCAGATCGCGTTCCTCTCGCCGAGCGAGCCGTCGGCCTTGAGGTTCCACTTCGGCACGGCGAAGAGCGAGATGCCCTTCGATCCGCTCGGCGCCTCCGGCAATCGCGCCAGCACCAGGTGAACGATGTTCTCCGCCATGTCGTGCTCGCCTGCGGAGATGAAGATCTTGTTGCCGGTGAGGCGGTAGGAACCGTCGGCCTGGGGCTCGGCCTTGGTGCGCAGCAGGCCGAGATCGGTGCCGCACTGCGCCTCGGTCAGGCACATGGTGCCGGTCCAGTGGCCGCTCGTCAGCTTGGCGAGGTAGAGCCGCTTCTGCTCATCGGTGCCGTACGTGTGCAGGCACTCGTAGGCGCCGTGGGAGAGGCCCGGATACATCGTCCACGCCTGGTTGGCCGAGTTGAGCATCTCGAACAGGCACTGGTTGACGACGTGCGGCAGGCCCTGGCCGCCGAATGCCGGGTCGCAGCTGAGCGCCGGCCAGCCGCCTTCGACGTACTTGGCATACGCCTCCTTGAAGCCGGTCGCCGTCTTCACCTCGTGCGTCTTCTTGTCGAGTTTGCAGCCTTCGGCGTCGCCGACGGCGTTGAGCGGCGCCAGCACCT
>JBDSLQ010000339.1:0-7827 GCA_039916285.1 Caldimonas sp. | reverse complement strand
ACGCGCTCGACGCTTTGCGCATCGAAGCCGGCCGGCGCGCCTGGGGCGCCGAGCTTGGGCCCGACGAGTCGCCTTTCGAGGCCGGCACGACGTTCGCGGTCAAGCTCGCCAGGCTCGACGACTTCATCGGCAAGGCGGCGCTCGCGCGCCTGCAGGACGAAACGCTGCGCAAGAAGCTGGTCACCGTCGTCGCCGACGGCAGCGACGTCTGGCTCTGGGGCGGCGAAGCGCTCCTCCTGGACGGCGAGCCGGTCGGCGAGATCTCGTCCGCAGGCTGGAGCGATTCCGCCGGCCGCTGCATCGGCCTCGGCTACGTACGCGGCGATTCCGCGAAGCGCGTCCACGACGGCTCGCCGATCGCCGTCGACCTCTGGGGCGAACCCGTCGCGGCGGCGTCATGGGATCTCTGGAAAGCGCCCGCAGAGACAGCGCGCTAGACTCGATTGCATGCCAGCGTCCACCGCCCTTTCGCACCTCACCGTCCTCGATCTCACTCGCGTCCGCGCCGGCCCCACGGCCGTCCGCCAGCTCGCCGACTGGGGCGCCCGCGTGATCAAGATCGAGATGCCGGCGGCGATGGACGAAGGCGAGGGCATCGGCGGGCCGCGCGACGGCAGCGACTTCCGGAACGTGCACCGCAACAAGCGCGGCATGACGCTGAACCTGAAGTCGGCCGAGGGCGTCGCCATCCTCAAGAAGCTGGCGCTGCAGGCCGACGTGCTGGTCGAGAACTTCCGGCCCGACGTGAAGCGAAAGCTCGGCATCGACTACGAGACGATGGCCGCCGTCAACCCCCGCCTCGTCTACGCCAGCATCTCGGGCTACGGCGAGGACGGCCCGTATCGCCTGCGCCCGGGGTTCGATCAGATCGCCCAAGGCATGGGCGGCCTCATGTCGATCACCGGATTGCCCAGCCAGGGCCCCGTGCGTGTCGGCATTCCGATCGCCGACCTGTGCGCTGGCATCTTCTGCGCCTACGGCATCACGGTGGCCGTCATCGAGCGCGAGACGTCGGGCCGCGGGCAGTGGGTCAAGTCATCGCTGCTGCAGGCGCAGCTTTTCATGCTCGACTTCCAGGCGGCACGCTGGCTGATGGACGGCGAGGTGCCGAAGCAGGCCGGCAACAACCATCCGACGTCGATTCCGACCGGCGTCTTCAAGGCCCGCGACGGATACTTGAATCTCGCAGTGTCGGGACACAAGATCTGGATCCGCTTCTGCAATGCGATCGGAGCGCCCGAGCTGGCGACGCATGCCGACTACGTCACCGGCGCGCTGCGGTCGCAGAACCGGGACCGCCTGCACGGCGACATCGAGGCGCACCTGCAGAAGCGCGACGCCGCCGAGTGGGTCGAGCTGCTCAACGAAGCCGGCGTCCCGTCCGGGCCGATCTACTCGATCGACCAGGCGTTCGCCGACCCGCAGGTGCGCCACCTCGGCATCGCCGAGAAGCTCGACGACGTCGCCTACGTCGGCCAGCCGGTGACGCTGAGCCGCACGCCTTCGTGCGTCGCCGCGCATCCGCCGGAGCTCGGCGAGCACACCGAGGAGGTCTTGCGCGAGATCGGCTATGACGCAGCCGCGATCGAGCGACTCAAGAGCCAGGGAACCGTTTGAAGGAAATCCGGATGCACAGCGACAAGATGATCTCCAGGAAGGACGGCGGCGTCGGCTGGATGATCTTCAACAACCCGGAGCGTCACAACGCGATCTCGCTCGAGATGTGGGAGGCGGCGCTCGAGATCATGGCCGACTTCTCCGCCGACCCGTCCGTGCGGGTGATGGTGGTCTCTGGCGCCGGCGGCAAGGCCTTCGCCTCGGGCGCCGACATCTCGAAGTTCAAGGACGAGCGCCAGGAGGCCGAGGCTGTCGCTCATTACCAGGCGACGACGCAGAAGGCCTACTCGGCGCTCCAGGGCATGGCGATTCCGACGATCGCGATGATCCGCGGCTATTGCATCGGCGGCGGCACGGCGGCGGCGGTCTGCTGCGACATCCGCATCTGCACGGCGCAGTCCAGGTTCGGCGTGCCAGCGGCCAGGCTCGGCCTCGGCTACGGCCTCAACCGGGCCCAGCCGCTGGTCGACCTGGTCGGCCCTGCTTACGCCAAGGAGCTGTTCTTCACCGGCCGCCAGTTCGACGCGCGCGAGGCCGAGACGATGGGCCTGGTGAACCGCGTCGTCGCCGACGACGCGCTCGAGTCGACGATCGACGAGATGACGCGGACGATCGCCGCGAACGCGCCGCTCACCGTGCGCTGCGCCAAGCTCGTCGTCGGCGAGGCGCTGAAGGACGTCGCCGAGCGCGACGTCGGTGCCACCGAGCGCGCGGTCGCCGCCTGCTTCGCCAGCGCCGACTACAAGGAGGGGCAGGCGGCTTTCATGGAAAAGCGGACGCCCCGGTTCACCGGCACCTGAGGCTCCCGCTCAGACCGGGCGCGCTGCGGTACGGCGGCGCGAAACGGCGGCGAGCGCCGGCACCAGCACGGCCAGGATCGCGGCGAACATCAGCGTGGCCGAGATCGGCCGCATGAAGAAGATGCCCGCGCCGCTGTCCGAGATGATCAGCGACTGGCGCAGCGCCCGCTCGGCAAGCGGCCCCAGCACCAGCGCGAGCGTCAGCGCAGCCGGCGAGTAGCCGAGCTTCTTCATCGCGTAGCCGAGCACGCCGAAGACGAGCATCTGGCCGACGTCGAAGGGGCTGTTCTTGAGCGAATACGCCCCCGTGACGCAGAACACGATGATGATCGGCATCAGGATGGCGTAGGGCACGCGCAGCGCGCGAACAAAGAGCGGGATGAACACCGTGCTCAGGATCAGCAGCATCACGTTGGCGATGTACTGCGATGCGATCAGCCCCCAGACGAACTGCGGGTTCTTCTCGAACAGCAGCGGTCCGGGGCGCAGCCCCCACATCATCAAGCCGCCGAGCATGATCGCTGTCGTCGCCGAGCCCGGGATGCCGAGCGTCAGCATCGGCACCATGGCGCCGGTGGCGGCGGCGTTGTTGGCCGCCTCGGGGCCGGCGACGCCCTCGATCGCCCCATGGCCGAACTCCTCGGGGTGCTTCGAGACCTTCTTCTCGACTGCATAGGACAGGAAGGTCGAGATGGTCGGGCCGGCGCCCGGAAGGGTGCCAACGAGAAAGCCGAGCACCGTGCCGCGCGCGATCGCCCAGCGGCTCCTCACCCAATCCTGCGCGGTCGGCATGACATCGCGCCAGCCGTAGCGAGCCTTGACGATCGTCGCGCCCGCCGCCGCCGCCTCCGCGCCGGCCAGCACTTCGCCGATGCCGAACAGGCCGATCGCGACCGGCAGGAAATCGATTCCGTCCATCAGCTCGGGGACGCCGAAGGCGTAGCGAGGATCGCCCGAGATGATGTCGAAGCCGACCATCGCGATCATCAGCCCGACCACCATGCTGATGTAGCCCTTGAGCGCGCTCTCTCCGGTGAGCAGGGTGACCGTCGTGAGGCCGAGGAGCAGGAGCGCGAACGTCTCGGGCGGCCCGAAGGCAAGCGACCAGCGGGCCAGCGCCGGCGAGACCAGCATCAGCAGGACGACGCCGACCGTGCCGGCGATGAACGAGCCGATGGCGGCGATGCCGAGCGCGGCGCCGGCGCGCCCCTGCAGCGCCATCTGATAGCCGTCGATGCAGGTCACGACCGATGCCGATTCGCCTGGCGTGTTGATCAGCACCGAGGTGATCGTGCCGCCGTACATCGTGCCGGCGTAGAGAGCGGCGAGCATGATGATTCCCGACGTCGGGTCCATGCCGAAGGTGAGCGGCAGCAACAGGGCGACGCCGGACGGCGGGCCGATCCCGGGCAGCGCGCCGATGAGGATGCCGATGACCACGCCGCAGGTCGCCATCAGCAGGTTGAACGGCGTCAGCGCAACCGAGAAGCCGAGCGAGAGATTGGCGACGAAGTCCATCGCTGACGATCAGAATCCGAGCGGGCCCGTGGGCAGCGGCACGTGCAGCCAGCGCGCGAAGACGAGGTAGATGAGCCCTGCCATCACGAGCGCGACGGCGATCGTGCGCGGCCAGGGCTGGCGATCGGGGAAGCGCATCAGGACGACGAGGAAAAGCGTCGTGCCGAGCGTCATGCCGATGACGTTGAGCAGCGCGACGAAGGCGACGGTCGCGCCGAGGACGATGGCGAGGCGCCGCAGTCCGTCGCCGCGCGGCAGCCAGTCGGGCCCCGGATCGCGCGACCGCACGGCGCCGACGAACAGCATCGCCGCGAGCAGCGCCATCAGCAGGCCGAGCCAGAACGGCAGGAACGCGGGCCCGGGGCCGTTCTCGCCCCAATACGCGAAGTGCTTCAGCGCGCCGGCGCTGAAGGCGATGCCCAGCGCCAGCAATGCCGCGCCGGCGACCCGGTCAGCGCTGCGCATGTCGCGTCGCCGTGGCCCGCCCTACTTCTTCAGGGCGCCGAGATCGGCGAGCGCGCCCTCGTAGCTGCCGGTGATGCCGTCGAGGTACTTGTTGGCTTCCTCGCCGGTCCAGGTCGTCGGCGTCAGCAGGTTGCCCTTGATGTAGTCGTCCTGCCACTTCTTCGTCGCGGTGACCTTCTTGAGGGTGTCCTGCCACCAAGCGACCGCTTCCGGCGTCATGTTCGCCGGCCCGACGACACCGCGCATCTGCTCCCAGTAGAACGGATAGCCCTTCTCGGCGAAGGTGGGAACGTCGGCGGCGCCGGCCATGCGCTTCTTTGCCGCGACCGCGAGGTTCTTCGCCTTGCCGGCTTCGACCTGGGCGACGATTTCGTTCGGATTCATCACGCCGGCGTCGATGTGGCCGCCCATCAGCGCGGCGGTGGCCTCGCCGCCGGAGTTGAACGGCACGTACTTCAGCTTGATCTTGGCCGACTGCTCGAGCAAGTGGGCGAAGATATGGTCCTCGTTGTGGGTGCCGGTGCCGCCGATGGTGAGCTGTCCCGGCTTCGCGCGCGCGGCGTTGATGAAATCCTCGAGCGTCTTGTAGGGCGAGTCGGTGCGCACCGACAGCATCAGCTCGTCGATCGCAACTATCATCAGCACGGTCATCGCGTCGCGGTGGTTGCCGGCAAGGCGCCCCTGCAGCTTGCCGGAGACGATCATCGGCGTGGCGCCGGCGACGACGTGCGAATCGCCTTTCTTGGTGATCAGGTAGCTGTAGCCGACCGTGCCGCTGCCGCCGACGCGGTTGTTGACGTTGACCGGCATCGGCGACCACTTGTTCTCGTCCATGATGGCGGTGATCATCCGCATCATGTTGTCGGTGCCGCCGCCGGGCGCATAGGGCACGACGATCTCGATGTTCTTCGACGGGTACTTCGCCTGGGCGAGGGCAGCGCCCGGCGATGCGAGCAACAGCGTCAGCGACGATGCCGTCGCGACAAGGGAGTGGCGCAGATTCATCTCGGATTCCTTCGTGGGATAGGGGCTGCAGCAGCGGACAGCGACGCAACACAGGTGTGAGAATGACTCTAGCAGCGACCTCGCGGCGGCGGCTTGGGATTGCCCCTAGAGATACGCCCGGTCCACGGGCACGCCGAGTGCCGCGTTGTGAGGCGCGGTGCTAGGATCTTCTCGATTCAGCACGCGCAGATCCCGCAGCCATGGACAACGCCAACGCCGCCAGCGACCATGTCATCGTCGAGCGCGAAGGCGCGGTCGTCACGCTGACGTTCAACCGCCCAGAGGCGCGCAACGCGATGACCTGGGACATGTACCAGCGGCTCTACGACACCTGCGAAGAGGTCGACGCCGACGACTCGATCCGCGTCCTCGTGCTGAAGGGCGCCGGCGGCAAGGCCTTTGTCGCCGGCACCGACATCGGCCAGTTCACGACGTTCCAGAGCGGAGACGACGGCCTGCGCTACGAGCACGACAACGAGAAGCGGGCCGGCCGCCTTGCGTTGGTGAAAAAGCCCGTCATCGCTCAGATCCAGGGGTTTGCCGTCGGCGGCGGGCTCGGCATCGCGGCCGGCGCCGACTTGCGCATTGCCACGCCGGATGCGCGCTTCGGCGCGCCGATCGCGCGCACCCTCGGCAACTGCCTGTCGATGCAGTGGTACGCCCGCTATGTCGATCTGTTCGGCCCGTCACGCCTCAAGGAGCTCATCTTCACCGCTCGCCTGCTGTCGGCGGAAGAAGCGCTCGCCGCGGGTTTCGTGCATGAGGTCGTCGCGCCCGAGACCATCGACGCGCGGGTTCGCGAGCTCGCCGCGACGATCGCCTCGCACGCGCCGATCACGCTCTGGGTTACGAAGGAGGCGGTGCGGAGGATCCAGGCGGCGCGCATCGTTCCGAACGGCGACGACCTGGTGGTCAAGACTTACGGCAGCGCGGACTTCCATGAGGGCGTGCGCGCCTTTGTCGAAAAACGCCCGCCACGCTGGACAGGCCGCTGAACGAACCTAGTTCGTGCGCAACTCCAGGCGCGGGTAGCGACGGGCGGCGTCCGCCGCCTGCAGTTGCATCAGCCAGGGGCGAATATGCGCCAGCGCGCGCTGGCAAGCGGCGACCGAGGGAAGCGCGAAGGAGGCTGGCAAGCCCCAGACCATCCCGAGAAGATGCTTGTCCATGGTGTGTTCGATTCGTTGTTGAAGCAGACGCCTGAACGCTATCTCTGGCCAAAATTCGACTCAGCAAGACGCGGGGACCCCGTCTTGTAGGACTGGAAGGCGAATTCCTCGCCGGAATCGACCGACGGCCGGTCGCCAGAGGTCGAGCCGGGCAAGGCCGGGGTCTCCTAAACTCCGCTGCCATGATCAACTGCCCCAAGTGCAACGAGGAGAACCCTCCGAAGTTTCGCTTGTGCGGCTATTGCGGGGCGCCGCTCGTCGCCGCCCCTCCGGCGCTGCAGGTGCGCGAGGTGCGCCGCACCGTCACCCTGATCTTCTGCGACCTCAAGGGCTCGACCGCGCTCGCCGAGCGCCTCGACCCGGAGGCGATGCACGAGGTGAAGGAGCGCTACTTCACGACCATGGCGGCCGAGATCACCAAGCACGGCGGCAAGATCGAGAAGTACATCGGCGACGCGATCATGGCGGTCTTCGGCCTGCCGCTGCCGCACGAGGACGACGCCTTGCGCGCGGTGCGGGCGGCGGCGGGGATGCAGGCGGCGTTGCGCGGCGTCGACGAGGACCTCTCGGAGCGCTACGGCGTGGTGCTCGCCAACCGCACCGGCGTCAACACCGGCGAGGTGGTCCGACTGCGGATCAGAAGCTGGCCACGGGCGACGCCGTCAATGTCACAGCGCGCCTCGAGCAGGCCGCGCCCGAAAACGAGATCTATCTCGGCGAAACCACGTACCGGCTGGTGCGCGATGCGGTCGAGGTCGAAAGCGTCGAGCCGCTCGAGCTGAAGGGCAAGAGCGAGCGCGTCGCCGCGTTCAGGCTGGTGTCGGCGATCGGGCTCGACGGGTATGTGCGGCGCCACGACTCGGCGATCGTCGGCCGCGACGAAGAGCTCGCGGCGATCGACCAGTCGCTGCGCGAGGTCACGGAGACGCAATCCGCCCGCATGATCACCATCGTCGGCGACGCGGGCATCGGCAAGTCGCGCCTGGCCCAGGAAGTGATTGCCCGGGCCGGGGCCAAGGCCGAAGTCGTGCGCGGACGCTGCCTGGCGTACGGCGAAGGCATTACCTTCTGGCCCTTGCGCGAGATGGCCGGCGAGGCCGCCGACATCCGCTTCGACGACAAGCCCGAGGAAGGCCATGCCAAGCTGGCGACGCTGGTCGGCGACGAGTCCGTCGCCGACCGCCTTGCCGCCGCCATCGGCTTGAGCCACGCCGTGTTTCCGCTGCACGAGATTTACTGGGCGGCGCGCAAGT
>JBDSLQ010000338.1:0-2808 GCA_039916285.1 Caldimonas sp. | reverse complement strand
GGCAGCCGCGGCGGCTACTGAGTCGAAGCGATTGGGCCGCATCGGCGGCCCAAGTCAGAAGGCGGTGCGACGAAAGCGCACCGCCTTTCTCATTTCAGCTCAGGCTTCCTGCTGGCGCTTCTTGCGCGGTCGACCGGCGAGCACGCGGTCGTAGAGCGCGTCCGGCATCCACTTCAGCAGCCGCGCGACGATCGCCATCTGCCACGGGATGAAGCGGAAGCGCTCGCCGGCAGCGATCGACGCGAAGGCGCGATCGGCGAACGCCTCGGCGCTCATCAGGAAGGGCATCGAATAGCGGTTGCCCTGGGTCAGCGGCGTGTCGATGTAGCCCGGCGCGATGGTCACGACCTTGACGCCCATCGGCCGCAACTCGCCGCGCAGGCTCTCGCAGTAGCCGATCACCGCCGCCTTGCTCGACGAGTACGCGCCGTGGCCGGGGATGCCGCGCACGCCGGCGACGCTGGCGATGCCGACCAGCCTGCCGCTGCGCCGCTCGCTCATCGGTACGACGAACGGCTGGAACGTCGCCGCCAGACCGATGTTGTTGGTCTCGTAGGTCGCCCGCATCACCTCCAGATCGGCCAGCACCGCCGTGTCCATGCCGATGCTGATGCCGGCGTTGGCGATGACGACGTCGGGAACGCCCTGCGCCGTGATGCAGGCGTTGCCCGCGCCGGTAATCGCCGCGATGTCGCGAACGTCTGCGCCGTAGACGGCCCATGTCGCGGCGTCGAAGCCTTGCGCCTCGGCCCAACGCGCGACCTCGTCGGCACGCCGCGCGACCAGCGCGAGCCGGTAGCCGGCACGATGGAAGCGCGCCGCAAGCGCCTGGCCGATGCCGCTCGACGCGCCGGTGATGAAGACGAGCGGCGCCGTCGCGTTCATCTCGGCGCGGCCCGGCGCGGCGACACGAAGGTGGCGCTGGTCCGGCCCTTCAGGTCGACGACGCGCGCCAGGTTGTCGTACTCCATGCCGCCGGCGCGAACGACGCTGCGGCCCTGGGTGACGACCACCGGCAGGTGCGAGCGCAGCCGCTCGATGTTGCGGAAGGCGTGCAGGAACTCGCCGCGGAACTCGATCTGCTCGTCCTTGCCGTGCGCCGGCCGCACGACGTGGGCATCGCCGAGCAGCTGCACCTCGCTGCCGTCGCCGTTGGCGAGCGCCTTCCTGGCGTTGGCGAGCGTCACGACGCCGTCGCTGCCGACGGCGCGGATGCGCGCCTCGTCGATCTCGAGCGTGTCGTCGTCGGGGAAGTGGCGCAAGCGATCGCCTTCGATCTGCGTGCGCAGCGCGCCGTCGCTGCCGAAACGCTGGACGACGAAGCGCGTCATCACGTAGTCGGCGATATGACGCGGCGGGGCGACGACGCGCGGCGCCTCGACCCCGGGCGCGTTGCGCACCAGCCACCAGGTTCCCGACGCGAGCACCGCCATCATCAGCAGCGGCAGGTAGGCCGAGACGACGTCGAGCAGGCGCAAGTGCCACGGCGCCGCGGCGACCGTCTGGGGGCCGGCAAAGCTGAGGTCGACGTCGTCGTCGTCGAGGTCGCCGGTCGCCGAAGCGACACCGAATTCATCGCGCTCCATCGAGCGCGAACAGCGGGCCGCGCAGCAGCTCGGCGTAGCGACCCGAGGCGACGAGCAGCAGGTCGCAGAACTCGCGCCCCGCGCCGTGGCCGGCCACCGCCTCTGTCACGTGGTGCGCGACCGCGCGCACCTCGACGTGCGCCTGCGGCGGCGCGCACGCGAACGCGGCGCGGCGCAGGATCGGCAGATCGGGCCAGTCGTCGCCCATCGCGGCGACACGGTCCCAGTCGAGGCCGAGGCCGTCGACGAGCGCGGCGGCCGCGGCCATCTTGTCGGCCGCGCCGTAGGCGGCGTGAACGACGCCGAGGTCGGCCATGCGCTTCCGCACCGCCGCCGAGTCCCGGCCGGTGATGACGATCGGCACGATGCCGGCGGCGACGAGCAGCTTCATGCCCTGGCCGTCGAGCGTCGAGAACGCCTTGAAGGCTTCGCCGGCGGCGCCGATGTAGACCCGGCCGTCGGTGAGGACGCCGTCGACGTCGAAGATCGCCGCGCCGATGCCCCCACCCGGTCCGCGCGCGGCGAGCAACAACTCCGGCGCGAACTGAAGCGCAGGCACGAGCGCCCGGCCGGGCGCCGGGCCGCTCCCAAGCCCGGCCGCGCCCCCTTGGGGGGCAGCGACCGCAGGGAGCGTGGGGGCTCCATCCATTCAGATCACCTTGGCCCGCATCAGGTCGTTGGAGTTGATCGCGCCGACGAGCCGGCCCGCCTCGTCGACGACGAGCAGGCCGGTGACGCGATGGCGCTCCATCAGCCCGGCCGCGTCGACCGCGAGCGCGTCGTCGCGCACGAGCTTGGGCGAATGGCTCATGACGTCGGCGGCGCGCATCTCGCGCAGGTCGCCACCGGTCTCGATCAGCCGGCGCAGATCGCCGTCGGTGAAGATGCCGGCGACGCCGCCGGCTGCATCGCACACCGCCGTGAAGCCGAGGCCCTTCTTCGTCATCTCGTGCAGCATCTCGGCCATCACCGTGCGCTCGGCGACGCGCGGCACGGCGGCGCCGCCGCGCATCAGGTCGGCGACGTGCATCAGCAGTTTCCTGCCGAGGCTGCCGCCCGGATGCGAGCGGGCGAAGTCCTCCTCGCGAAAGCCGCGTGCGTCGAGCAGGGCGACGGCGAGGGCGTCGCCGAGCGCCATCTGCGCCGTCGTGCTGGCCGTTCGCACACCGATGCAGTGGAACGGCGGCAAGAATGGCGGGTTCTCGGATGCTGCGCCCGCGCG
>JBDSLQ010000337.1:0-7002 GCA_039916285.1 Caldimonas sp. | reverse complement strand
GCTGGAGCCGCTGCCGCAGCCTGCGAGCGTGCCCGCCACCATTAAGCTGGTGGCCCATAACGATCCGGTCACGACCTTGTTCATCGAAGTCTCCTGGTGGTCTCGGGGTGCAATGTCATTGCGTCGTCGACGCGCTGGATGGAGGCGGAGGTGCCAGTAATCCTGAAGAGAAGTGAAGCGCGCCGGCGGCATCAACCACGACCGCATCGACACCCGACTGCAACTCGACGAGAGCCATGCCGCGCTCCACGCCGAGTACGAACACGATCTTTGATAGCGCCTCGCAGGTCAACCCGTCATCGGCAAGAATCGTCACGCTTTGTATTTCTCGCGGCGATTTGCCGGTCGCCGGATCGATCAGGTGATGGAAGCGCGTGCCTTCGTCATCGAAATAGCGCTCGTAGTCGCCCGAGGTCGAGATCGAGACATCCTCGAGCGGCAGCATCGCCGCCAACTCGCCGGGACGGCGCGGGTCGCGAACGCCGATCGTCCAGGGCCGGCCGCGCCGGTCGCCGATGACGCGGCTGTCGCCGCCGGCGCTGACCATCGCGTGGGCGATGCCTCGGCGGCGCAGGATCGCCGCCGCGTTGTCGACGGCGTGGCCCTTGGCGAAGCCGCCGAGGTCGATTCGCATGCCGGGGCGGGCGAAGCGCACCGTGCCGGCCTGGCTGTCGAGGACGAGGTGGCGCCAGCCGACGGCGGCACGGGCGCGGCCCAGCTCTTCGTCGCTGGGGCGGACGCGATGGCGGTAGTCGTAGAGCTGGCCGACCGCGGCGTAGGTGATGTCGAACGCGCCGCCCGAGAGCGCCGAGAACTCGGCTGCGCGGACGATCAGGCGCGCCATCTCCGCGCTCACCGGTACCGGCCCGGTGCCGGCACCGCGGTTGATGCGGGTCAGCTCGGAGTCGTCCTTGTGGGGGCTCATCGTCCGGTCGACGCGGTGCATCTCGTCCATCACCGCGGTGATCGCCGCCTCGCCGGCGGCGCGCCGGTCGCACCACAGCTCGACGACGATGGCCGTGCCCATGATGGACTCTTCGCGTTTCAGCCACGCGCCGGAGTCCGGCGCGGCGCGAAATCGGCCTAGCACGGGCGCCTCGCGATGAGCTGCCTTCGAGGTGGCAAACACTGCTGCTGGACTTTCGTCAGGATGAACGGTTGCGGCGACGAATGGATACGAATGCCGTTCCCCTCTCCGTACGCAGGCCACGTGCCCGTCGCGCCCGGCCCGGTTGTGCGCCAATCCACGGCACTATTCGCCCGCCGCTCCGGGGCCGACCGTGGAGGCAGAGCGCACGAGCGACGATTTTTCACGCTCATGCGTGCAGATGCTTCACGTGTGACCGAACGCAACGAGCGGCTCGGCCGACGAGCGGCAAGCGAGGCCGGTTCGAGTCGTGTAATAGGCGCCCCAGGCGTCGACGCGGCGGATCGCCGAGGCTGCTACAGCCCGTCGACGTGCTCGACGATCTTGCGCAGCATCTCGATCTCGGCCATGCGCTCGGCGGCGCGCGTCCGCAGCTCGTCGAGCTCGGAGTTCTGCTGCTGCAGGCGCTTCTCGGTCTTGGTGCGGATCGCGTCGGCGCGCCGCACTTCCATCTTGAGCTCCTCGACGCCCTCTTCCATCTCGGTGTACTCGGCGATTCGCGCCTCGAGGCGGGCGATCTCTTCGGCCTTGGCGGCGATGTTGCGCGCCAGCTGCGACTCGCGGCGCTTGTTCGAGCGCATCTGCAGGCGCAACAGCACGTACATGATCGAGACGGCGACCAGCGTGATCGCCATGATGAGCAGCAGCCCCCACAGGATCTGGATGATCGCCTTCGTCTCGACGGCGTAGATGGCGATCTCGTTCGGGCTCAACCGCGCTCCCTGGCCTTCCTGCTCATGCTGCCGATCCGGTCGCAAAACCGGCGCGCTGTTGAGGGCGCGCCGGAGACCGAATGCTAGTCGGGCGAGGACGCGCCGCCAATCAGGACGTGCGTTGGCTCTGCGGCGCAACGCCGATTCGCCCGGCCACCTCGAGCGCCTCCTGGGCGATCGCACGCAGCAGCCCCCCCGGCTGGCGCAGGTCGAAGCCGACGAAGTGGATGCCGGCGAGCGCGCCTTGGCCGGTGCGCTCGGTCGGCAGACCGCGGTCGTCGACCGCAACGTCGTTGGCGGGGAACAGCGCGGCGACGCCGGCGCGGTAGCCGGTGGCAAGCACGACTGCGTCGAACTTCGCCGAGCGCCCGTCGACGAACTCGGCGCCGCCCGGCACCAGGCGACGCAGGCCCGGGAAGACCGCGATCTCGCCCGACTTGATGCGCGCCAGCGTGCCGACGTCGATGACCGGCGTGCGGCCCTGCTCGCGCAACTGGCGCAGCGGCGAGAGGCGAGAACCGGGCAGCCCGTAGCGGCCGATATCGCCGACCGTGACGTCGCAGAAGAAGCGCGCCAGCGCATCGCCGATCGCGTGAGGCAGGCGCGACAGCATGATCGAGGTCTGCTGCGTCGGCCGGCCCATGACGTCGCGCCGGACGATGTTGACCGGCGAACGCACCGAGAGGGCGGTGGCGACGCCGCCTTCGGCCAGATCGAGGGCGATCTCGGCGCCGGTGTTGCCCATGCCGACGACGAGAACGCGCTGACCCGCGAATGGTGCCGGGTCGCGATAGTCGCGACTGTGCAGGATCCGGCCCGTGACGCGGAAGCTCCCCTCGCCGTCGATCTTCGGCGTGAACGGCTGGTGATTGGCGCCGGACGCGACGACGACGGCTTCGGATGCGAAGGTCCCGCCCGTGCGCGTCGACGTCCGCCAGCGGCCCGCCTCGTCGCGGACGACAGCAACCGCTTCCTCGCCGAAGCGAGGCGCGATGCCCATGTCGCTTGCGTACTTGGCGAGATAGTCGACGACGCCCGCACGCGACACGTAGCGCGGCGATTCGTCGGGAAACGGCAGGCCGGGCAGCGCCGACAGCGCCTTGACCGTGTGCAGATGGAGCCGCGCGTAGTGAGCGCGCCACGACGCGCCGACGTCGGCTGCCTTTTCGATGACGAGGGGCCGGCGCCCCTTGTCCTTCAGCGTCGCCGCCACCGCCAGCCCCGCGGGCCCCGCGCCGATGACCAGAATGTCGGTGTCCATGCGCGACTGCTCCCCGCGCGAGGATAGCCGCCGCGACGTGCTTCATTTCTATAATCGCGCAGCCTCGCGGCCGGCGGCCGGTCCTCGGCCCTGACAAGGAGTTTTCATGACACTGTCTCGTGCGGCCGCCCTCGGCCCTCGCCTCGCGGCGCTCGCCTTCTTCGCGCTGGCCGCCTGCGCCAGCCATGCGCAGGGGCGTTTCGCGGTTTCCGCCGATGGCCAGGAGGTCACCGACTCGACGGCCCGGCTCACCTGGCGGCGCTGCGCCGAGGGCATGAGCTGGGACGGCAAGGCGTGCAGCGGCAAGATGGTCAAGTACACCTATGCGGGCGCCAAGCAGAAGGCCGCCGCTGTTGCCAAGGATGGCGGCAAGGCGTGGCGCATTCCTGCGCGCGAGGAGCTCGTCTCCCTCGTCGACATGGCCAGCAAGAAAAGGCCGCGCATCGACGCCCAGGCCTTCCCGCAGACGCCGTCGGCCCCGTTCTGGGCAAGCCGCACCGGCAGCGACGACAACCTCAATGCCTGGCTGGTGAGCTTCGCCAACGGCAAGGTCCGCGCCAACCTCGGCCAGGCGAAGTTCCCGCTTCGGCTGGTCCGGGCGGCTTCCTGATGTCGCCGCCGCGCCGCCCCGGCGCGGCCCCCTAGTCGCCGGCCACGTTGGTTGACGGCGTGCCGCACGGCACGCCGAAGACCTCGACCGGCAGCGCCTTGCCGCGAAACGCCACCGGCCCGAGCCGCTCGGTAGCGATGCGATCGCCGAGCTCGGCGCAGGTCTCGGCGTCGACGAGCACGGCGCGCAGCGCCACCTTGGTGTGCGCCTCGAGCCGCGCCGCCAGATTGACGGTGTCGCCGATGCAGGTGTAGGTGGCGCGCTGCTGCGTGCCGGTGTAGCCGGCGACCATCTCGCCGGTGGCGATGCCGATGCCGATCCGGATCGGCGCCCGGCCCGCGTCCTTGCGCTCGGCGCCGAGCAGCTCGATCAGCTCGACCATCTCGATCGCCGCGCGGACGGCCGCGCCGGCGTGATCGGCCAGCGGCAGCGGCGCACCGAAGATCGCCATCAGGCCGTCGCCGATCATCTGGTTGACGACGCCGCCGTTGCCGCTGATCGCGTCGAACATCAGCGTGTAGAAAGTGTTGAGCAGCTCGATCGTCTCTTCGGGCGGCTGCGATTCGACCAGCCCCGTGAAGTTGCGGATGTCGCAGAACATGACGGAACCGCGGATGCGCCGGCCGGCGAGCGCGAAGCCTGACTGCTGCAGGTCCTGCGCCACCTCCGGCGTGGCGAAGCGCCGCACCAGCTCCTTCTGCTGGTCGCGCAGGCGCTTCTTCTCGAGGCTGGCGCCGATGCGCGCCTTCAGCAGCACGGCGTTGACGGGCTTAGAGAGGTAGTCCTCCGCGCCGAGCTCGATGCAGCGAACGATGTTGCCGAGGCCCTCGAGCGACGTCGTCACGATCACCGGCAGGTCGCGCAGGGCGCGGTCGGCGGCGAGCTGTTCGAGCACCTCGAAGCCGTTCATCTCCGGCATCTCCATGTCGAGCAGGACGAGGTCGAACGGTCCGGCGCGCAGCATCTCGAGCGCAATCCGTCCGTTCGCCGCCGACTGGACGTTGTGCCCCTGCAGCTCGAGGTTTCGCGTCATCAGGAGGCGGTTGACCTTGTTGTCGTCGGCGACGAGCAGGCGCGCCGGGGCGTGGCGCAGGTCAACCACCCTTCAGCTCCAAGAGCGCGGCTGCGGCCCGCCGGTACGCCTGCTCGAGGCGATCGAGCGCGCCGACCGCCTTGCCCGCCGCGAGCCCGCCGAGCTCGAACTCGCGCGCGACGCTGCCGAGCGCGAGCGCGCCGAAGGTGTTGGCGTTCGATTTGAGCGAATGCGCGGCGCGGCGAAACGGCTCGGCCTGCCCGGCGGCGAGCGCGCTCTTCAGCTCGGCCAGCATGACCGGCGCCTCCTCGAGGAAGGTGTCGATGAGCTCGCCGACGAAATCGGCGCCGGCGCTCGCCTGCAGCTCGGCGAAGGTGGTGGCGTCGATCACGGGCGCACCCACGTCAGCCTGCCTCGCGCGCGGACACGGCGTACAGCGCCTCGACGAGCCGCTCGAGGTGGATCGCTCTTGTCATGTCATCGTCCCTCCCCGCCTCCCATGCGCATGCCCCACATCGTAGGCCGGCGCGAACGCTCGCATCCATCGTTCACGCTTGACGTTATTAACGCTTGGCGTTAATATCTGTTCGTGCCGATCCTGAGCTTCAAGTGCAAGGAGACCATGAAACTCTTCGAAGGGCAACGCGTCCGGCGCTGGGTCAATCTCGAGCGGCCCGCGCTTCGCAAGCTGGAGCAGCTCGATTGGTCGCTGGTGCTCGACGACTTGCGCGTGCCGCCGGGAAACCAGCTCGAAGCGCTCAAGGGTTCACGCAAGGGTCAGCACAGCATCCGCATCAACGACCAGTGGCGCGTCTGTTTCGTCTGGAAGACGAACGGCGCTCACGACGTCGAGATCGTCGACTATCACTGAAGGACATGCTTCATGCGCACCGTACGCCCCGTATCGCCCGGAGAAATGCTCGACGAGGAATTCCTGAAACCGCTCGGCCTGACCCGGTACCGGCTGGCGAAGGACATCGGCGTGCCGCCCCAGCGCATCGGCGACATCGTGGCCGGCAAGCGCGCCATCACGGCCGACACCGACCTGCGCCTGTGCCGGTACTTCGGCCTTTCCGATGGCTGGTGGCTGCGCGGCCAGGCCAACTACGACACCGCCGTGGCAAAGGAAACCATGGGAGACACGCTGGCCCTCATCGTGCGCTGCGAGCTGCTGGGTGCCTGAGCAAGTCGGCTCGCCGCCGCCTCCGCACGTGTAGCCACAGCCGGCAGCGCAGCTCATCAGCGGACCTCGACACCATCATCCAGCAGGCGCCCGGGAGGTCGGCACGTTCATCAGCGCCTCGACGAGCGCCTCGACTCGGATCGGCTTGGTCACGTAGTCGTCCATGCCAGCGGCGATGCAGGCCTCGCGGTCTCCCTGCATCGCATTCGCAGTCATGGCGACGATTCGCGGCCGGCCGTCATTCGGCCAGCGCCGGCCGATCTCGCGCGACGCATCGAGCCCGTCCATCTCCGGCATCTGCACATCCATCAGGACGACGTCGTACGGCTGCCGTGCGACGCACTCGACCGCCTCGATGCCGTTCGACGCCAAGTCGGCGCGGTAGCCCATCTGCTGGAGCAGGCGCAGCGCCAGCTTCTGGTTCACCACGTTGTCCTCGGCCAGCAGGATGCGAAGCGGATGGCGCGCCGCCATTCCGGGGTCGAGCTTCGAGGTCGCCGCCTTCGCCACGGGGGCCTTGGCGGCGGCGTCGGTCGCGAAAAAGCTCACCAGCGTGTCGAACAACTGCGACTGGCGCAGCGGCTTGGCGAGGTAGGCACCGAACAGCGACTCGACGTCGCCGGCCTCGCGCCGGCCGAGCGAGCTGAAGAGGACGAGCGGCAGCTTGGGCTCGAGCGTGCGGATTCGCCGCCCGAGCTCGAGGCCGTCCATCTCGGGCATGTGCATGTCGAGGACGGCGAGGTCGAATGACTCGCCGCCTTTCGCCGCCTCTGCCGAAAGCCAGGACAGCGCTTCGGACGGCGACCCGGTGTCGCGCGCGACCATGCCCCACTTGCCCGACTGCAAGGAAAGAATGCGCCGGTTGGTCTCGTTGTCGTCGACGATCAGCACGCGCCGGCCCTGCAGCTCGGGTTGGCTGCCGGCGTATTCGCGGCGCGGCGCCGGTGACGCGGCGACCGGCGCCTCGATCGTGAACGAGAACAGAGCGCCGCGGCCCAGGCCCTCGCTTTCGGCCCACATCCGCCCGCCCATCAGCTCGGCGAGGCGCTTGCTGA
>JBDSLQ010000336.1:0-2867 GCA_039916285.1 Caldimonas sp. | reverse complement strand
TGCGCGACCGTGACGGCACCCTCGTCTTCGTCGAGGTGCGGGTGCGTCGCGACGGCCGCTTTGGCGGCGCGGCGGCGAGCATCGGCGTCGGCAAGCGCCAGAGCCTCGTCTTCGCGGCGAGCCACTTCCTGCGCCGCCTGGCGAGCCCGCCGCCCTGCCGGTTCGACGTCGTCGCAGTCGACGGCGACCGGATCGAATGGCTGCGCGCCGCCTTCGACTCAGACTAGTCGGGCCGCGTGAACCGAGCCGACGGAACCCGTGTCATATCATCCGTGAACATGCTCGAGCAACGCATCCAGCAGCAGTTTTTCGACAGCGCCGACCTCAAGTACGCTGCCGCCGAAGTGCTCTCCAAGCCAATCGCCGACGCGGCGAGCGCCCTGATCGGCTGCATCACCAGCGGCGGCAAGGTGCTGGCCTGCGGCAACGGCGGATCCGCCGCCGATGCCCAGCATTTCGCGGCCGAATTCGTGGGCCGTTTCGAACGCGAGCGGCCGGGCCTCGCCGCAATCGCGCTCACCGTCGACACCTCCATCCTCACCGCTGTCGGCAACGACTACGGCTACGAGGTGATCTTCGCCAAGCAGGTCGAAGCACTCGGCGCGCCGGGCGACATCCTGCTGGCGATGTCGACGAGCGGCAATTCCGCCAACGTGCTCGCCGCCGTCGCCGCGGCGCGCGCCAAGGACATGACCGTGATCGCCCTGACGGGCAACACCGGCGGCCGGATCCGCGACAAGCTGACCGAGACCGACGTTCACATCTGCGTTCCGCACGAGCGCACGTGCCGGATTCAGGAGGTGCACCTGCTGGTGCTGCACTGCCTGTGCGATGCGGTCGACCTGCAACTGCTCGGCGAAGAGGAAAACACATGACCCGATCCACGAAGCGCCCGAGCGCTTCCCCGTTAGTCGCCACCGCCATCGCGGCCGCGACGCTCCTCGCCGGCTGTGCTCCGCTGATCATCGGCGGCGCCGTCGTCGGTGGCGCGATGGTCGCCACCGACCGGCGCACTTCAGGCTCGCAGGTCGACGACGAAGTGATCGAGCTGAAGGCCAAGGGGCGAATGGGCGAAGCGTTGCCCGACAGCGACAACGCGCGCATCAACACCACCAGCTACAACCGCATGGTGCTGTTGACCGGCGAGGTTCCCACCGAGGCCGACAAGACGACCGCCGAGCAGGTCGTGGCGCGCATCGACAACGTGGTCTCGGTCGTCAACGAGCTGACGGTCGGGCCGCCGAACTCCTTCAACGAACGCACCCGCGCTGCTTTCGTCACCACCAAGGTCAAGGCGAGCCTGGTCGACGCCAAGGATCTGTTCGCCAACTCGATCAAGGTCGTGACGCATCGCGGCGTCGTCTACCTGATGGGGCGGGTGACCGAGCGCGAGGCGACGCGCGCTTCCGAGGTCGCGCGCGGCGTCAGCGGCGTCACCAAGGTCGTTCGCGTGTTCGAGATCCTGAGCGAGTCCGAACTCGCCAACACGGCGCCGCGCTCGCTCGCCCGGCCCGCCAGCGCGCCCTAGGCGGTCGGGCGACGGGCCACCCCCCCAGGCCGGCCGCGCCCCCTCGGGGGCAGCGAACGGTAGCAAGCGTGGGGGCTCTGCTCAGCGCAAGCGCTTGATCAGGCTCGAGGTGTCGTCGCGCCGGCCGCCGCTTGCCTGCAGGTCGGCGTAGAACTGGTCGACCAGCGCGGTCATCGGCAGGCGGGCCCCGTTGCGGCGCGCTTCCTCGAGGGCGATGCCAAGGTCCTTCCTCATCCAGTCGACGGCGAAACCGAAGTCGAACTTGTCCTGGATCATGGTCGGGCCGCGATGGTCCATCTGCCAGCTCTGCGCCGCGCCCTTGCCGATGACCTCGAGCACCGCCTTCATGTCGAGGCCCGAGCGCTCGCCGAAGGCGATCGCCTCCGAGAGGCCCTGCACGAGCCCCGCGATCGCGATCTGGTTGACCATCTTGGCGAGCTGACCCGAGCCGCTGGGCCCGAGCAGCGTCATCGCCTTGGCGAAGGCCATCGCCACCGGCTTCGCGGCGGCGAAGGCTTCGGCGTCTC
Organism: Caldimonas sp.; assembly: GCA_039916285.1. GTDB lineage: Bacteria > Pseudomonadota > Gammaproteobacteria > Burkholderiales > Burkholderiaceae_C > Schlegelella_A. Next base: position 812 of record JBDSLQ010000336.1, on the reverse strand, counting down.
CGCCGCACATGACCGTGAGCGCGCCGTTGATCGCACCGAGGTTGCCGCCCGACACCGGCGCGTCGATAAAGGCCAGGCCCTTCCCGCTCGCGGCGGCGGCGAGCTCGCGCGCGACCGCTGCCGACGCCGTGGTGTGGTCGATGAAGATCGCATGCGGCTTCATGGCGGCGAACGCGCCGCTTGCGCCGAGCGTGACCGAGCGCAGGTCGTCGTCGTTGCCGACGCAGGCGAGGACGAACTCGGCGCCGATCGCCGCCTCGGCCGGCGTCGGCGCGCTCTTGCCGCCGTGTTCCTCGACCCACTGCGCCGACTTCGCCGCCGTCCGGTTGTAGACGGTGACGCGATGCCCGGCCGAGGCGAGGTGCCCGGCCATCGGGAAGCCCATCACCCCGAGGCCCAGGAAGGCGACGTCGCGCGCGGGTGTCGATTCGTACGTTCGTGTGCTCATAGACAAAACGGCCTCGAAGAGGCCGTTTATATCTCAGCGAAGCGCCGCGCTTGCGCAGCGTGGGGCTACTTCACTATCTGCATGTGCTCGGTGCCGGCGTTGAGATCGCTCGACTTCGAGCGCTGACTGTGCAGCTTGATCTGCAGGCGCAGGTCGTTGACCGAGTCGGCGTTGCGCAGCGCATCCTCGAAGCTGACGGTCTGCGCCTCGTAGAGGTCGAACAGGCTCTGGTCGAAGGTCTGCATGCCGAGCTCGCGCGAGCGCTTCATGATCTCCTTGATCTCGGCAACCTCGCCCTTGAAGATCAGGTCGGAGATGAGCGGCGTGTTGAGCATGATCTCGACCGCGGCGACCCGGCCCTTGC
>JBDSLQ010000335.1:0-4790 GCA_039916285.1 Caldimonas sp. | reverse complement strand
AAGCCGTCGTTCAACCCCGAGATCTTCGCCCGCGACGAGAACGTCGGCATCGCGTACGGCATGGGCCTCACGGCCGAGAAGGTCGCCTTGCAGTGGAAGGTGAGCCGCGAGGCGCAGGATGCGTTCGCGCTCGAATCGCACACGCGCGCGCTGAAGGCGCAGGCGGCGGGCGAGTTCAGCGACGAGATGACGCCGATCGACGTCGTCGACCGCTTTCCCCAGCTGGCGACGGGAGAGCAGGGAACCAGGACGCGCACCGTCAAGCTCGACGAAGGCCCGCGCCCCGACACCTCGCTCGAGGGCCTGGCCAAGCTGCGCCCGGTGTTCGCCGCGGCGAAGGATTCGCTGGGCAAGTCCACCGGCATGGGCAGCGTCACGGCGGGCAACAGCTCGCAGACCAGCGACGGTGCCGGCGCGCTGATCCTGGCGAGCGAGAAAGCCGTCAAGCAGTTCGACTTGAAGCCGCTGGCGCGCTTCGTCAGCTTCGCCGCCCGCGGCGTGCCGCCCGAGATCATGGGCATCGGCCCGATCGAGGCGATCCCGGCGGCGCTTCGCTATGCCGGCCTGTCGATCGACGACATGGGTTGGATCGAGCTCAACGAGGCGTTCGCGGCGCAATCGCTGGCGGTCATTAACAGCGTCGGCCTCGATCCCGCGAAGGTCAATCCGATCGGCGGCGCGATCGCCCTCGGCCATCCGCTCGGCGCGACCGGCGCGATCCGCGCGGCGACGGTCGTCCACGCGCTGCGCCGCAAGAACCTCAAGTACGGCATGGTCACGATGTGCGTCGGCACGGGCCAGGGCGCGGCGGGCATCTTCGAGCGCGTCTGAACTGCCACCACACCGGGGAACCGACATGAGCATCAAGACGGCGGTCATGGACGGCGTGGCGACGATCGAGATCGCGCGCCCCGAGAAGAAGAACGCGATCACGCGGGCGATGTACACGCAGCTCGCGAACGCATTCGACGCTGCGCGCGAAGACCCGGCGGTTCGCGCCGTGCTGCTCACCGGCCAGCCCGGCATCTTCACCTCGGGCAACGACATCGAGGACTTCGTGCAGCGCCCAAGCGACGAGGTTCCGCCGTCGATCACCTTCATGAAGGCGCTGATCTCGTGCGACAAGCCGGTGATCGCCGCGGTGACCGGCGCGGCGATCGGCATCGGCACGACGATGCTGCTGCACTGCGATTTCGTCTACGTCTCCGACGAAGCGCGGCTGGCGATGCCGTTCGTGGGCCTCGGCCTCGTTCCCGAGTTCGCGTCGAGCCTGATCGTCCCGCAGCTGATGGGCAACGCGCGCGCCGCCGAGAAGCTGCTCCTCGGCGATCCGTTCACGGGCGTCGACGCCGTGGAGTGCGGCATCGCCAACGCGGTGCTGCCGGCGGCCGAGGTCGTTCGCCATGCGCGCCGCATTGCCGAGCGCTTCAATACCTTGCCGCCCGGCGCCGTGCGGGAGACCAAGCGGCTGATGCGGCGCGCCCGCTCGGCCGCCGTGCTCGAGACCATCGACGTCGAACGCCAGGCCTTCGGCGCGCGCCTGCAGAGCCCCGAGGCGAAGGAAGCGTTCGGTGCCTTCTTCGAGAAGCGCAAGCCCGATTTCTCGCGCTTCTGACGGCGCCGTCGTCGGCCACGCGCTGCCGGCCCTGGCCGTCAAGCTCGCGCTCGCGCCGCTGCTCGTCGCGCAGGCGCTGGCGACGCGGCGCCGCGCGCCCGTCCTGCCCGAGGCCGAAGGTGCGCGCGAGGGAGCGCTCGGCGCCGCCGGCATGCCGGCGCTCAGGCTGCTCGTCGCCGGCGATTCGTCGGCTGTCGGCGTCGGCGTCGCGCGCCAGGAGCAGGCCGTCGTCGGCCACCTGGTGCGAGCGCTGCATCGCTCGACCGGCAGGCGCGTCGAGTGGGCCTTGCGCGCCCGCACGGGCCTGACAACGCGCGGCGTCCACGACCTGCTCGTCGCGGCGGCGCCGTTCGCCGCCGACGTCGCCGTCGTCATCACCGGCGTCAACGACGTGATCGATCAGGTGACGACGCGGCGTGCGTTGCGCCACCGCGCCGCGCTGGCGGACTGGCTGCTCGGCACGGCCGGCGTTCGCCACGTCGTCTTCGCGCCGCTGCCGCCGGTGCATCGGTTTCCGCTCCTGCCCGAGCCGCTGCGCCGCGTGTTGGGCGGCGACGCGCGCCGCCACGACGCGGCGCTCGCGCGCTGGGCGGCGACGCGCAGCGACGTCTCGCATGCCGCCTTCGCGCTCGACCTCGACGGCGCCGGCATGGCGAGCGACGGGTTTCATCCCGGCGAGCCGGTCTACAGGGAGTGCGGCGAAGCGCTCGCGGCGCACATCGCAGGCCTGCGCCAGGATGAGCTGTCATCGGTCCAGGGATCCATCGGGGCGAACGTGCTCTCCAACCCGAGCGCAGAGGGCGCGGCGAGAGCTACCAGCTCGCCTCGCGGTCGGGCGTCGCGCCGATCTTGTGGATCGACAGGTCGGCGCCGGCGAACTCGTCTTCCTGTGACAGTCGCAGCCCCGTGATGGCGCGCAACGCGCCGTAGACGGCCAGGCCGCTGGCGAATGCCCAGGCGATGCCGAGCCCCGTGCCGATGAGTTGCGCGCCGATCGAGACCCCGCCGCGGCCGCCGAGCGCCGCCGCGCCGAAGATGCCGGCAGCGATGCCGCCCCATGCGCCGCACAGCCCGTGCAAAGGCCAGACGCCGAGGACGTCGTCGATCTTCCAGCGGTTCTGCGTCAGGGTGAACAGCAGCACGAAGATCGCGCCGGCCGCGCCGCCCGTGGCGAGCGCGCCGAGCGGATGCATCACGTCGGAGCCGGCACAGACCGCGACCAGGCCGGCGAGCGGCCCGTTGTGGACGAAGCCCGGGTCGTTGCGGCCGACCAGCGTGGCGACGATCGTTCCCCCCGCCATCGCCATCAGCGAGTTGACGGCGACGAGGCCGGAGATCTTGTCGAGCGTCTGCGCGCTCATGACGTTGAAGCCGAACCAGCCGACGGTGAGCATCCAGGCGCCGAGGGCGAGGAAGGGAATGCTCGACGGCGGGTGCGCGCTCACCGCGCCGTCCTTGCGGTAGCGGTTGCTGCGCGCGCCGAGCAGGAGCACGGCGGCCAGCGCCACCCAACCGCCGACCGCGTGGACGACGACGCTGCCGGCGAAATCGTGGAACTCGGCGCCACTGATCGACTTTATCCATGCCTGGATGCCGAAGTTGCCGTTCCAGGCAACGCCTTCGAAGAGCGGGTAGACGGCGCCGACCAGCACGGCCGTCGCGGCCACCTGCGGCCCGAAGCGCGAGCGCTCGGCGATGCCGCCCGAGACGATCGCCGGAATCGCGGCGGCGAAGGTGAGGAGGAAGAAGAACTTCACCAGCTCGTAGCCGTTCTTCGCCGCGAGCGCATCGGCGCCGGTGAAGAAGTGGACGCCGTAGGCGATGGCGTAGCCGATGAAGAAATAGGCGACGGTCGAGACGGCGAAGTCGACCATGATCTTGACCAGCGCGTTGACCTGGTTCTTCTGCCGGACCGTGCCCAGCTCGAGAAACGCAAAGCCGCCGTGCATCGCCAGCACCATGATCGCGCCGAGCAGGATGAACAGGGCGTCCGCACCGGTACGGGCTTCATTCATCGTCGTCTCCTCTTGGTCGTTGTCGTTGTCGTTGTCGGCGCCCGCACCGGACGCTCAGCTCATTTCGGGATCGGCCGGGGTCGCCCGTTGGCGTCGATCGCCACATAGGTGAGGTTCGCCTCGGTGACCTTGACGACGTGCAGGTCGGCCGGGTTGCGCTCGGCGAAGACCTCGACGTTGACCGTCACCGACGTCCTGCCGATGCGCTCGACGCGGACGTAGAAGCTGAGCAGGTCGCCCATCGAGACCGGCTGCTTGAAGACGAACTGGTTGACGGCGACGGTGGCGATCCGGCCCTTGGCGATCCTGGCCGGAAGGACGGCGCCGGCGATGTCGACCTGGGCCATGATCCAGCCACCGAAGATGTCGCCGTTGCCGTTCGCGTCGGCCGGCATCGGCATCGTCCGCATCGCCAGGTGACGATCGTCGGGCAGTTGCAGCGGCGCGATGCCCGAGACGACGGCGAGGGCGTCCTCGTTGGAAAACTCGGGCATATTGATCCACTTCGAGACGGCGACCAGCCGATTCTTTCATCAAACCCACTGCCCCCTAGCGACTGATGCGACCCGCCGCTCTGTCCACGCCGCCACCTGCCGCCGAGGCCACGCGCGAAGGACAACCTCGATCCGACTGGAAGACGCTCGCCAAGCTGGTGCCCTACGTCTGGGCGTGGCGCTGGCGTGTAGGGGTCGCGCTCGCCTTCCTGGTCGCGGCCAAGCTCGCCAACATCGGCGTGCCGCTGGTCCTGAAGAGCCTGGTCGATGCGCTCGCGCTGAAGCCCGGCGACCCGCGCGCCGCGCTCGTCGTGCCGGTCGCGATCCTGCTCGCCTACGGCGCACTGCGCGTCTCGATCACGCTCTTCACCGAGATGCGCGAGTTCCTTTTCTATCCGGTTGCGGCGCGGATCGCGCGGCGCGTCTCGCTCGAGGCGTTCGAGCACCTGCTCGCGCTGAGCCTGCGATTTCACCTCGAGCGCCAGACCGGCGGCGTCTCGCGCGACATCGAGCGAGGCTCGCGCTCGATCCAGTCGCTTCTCAACTACACGATCTACAACATCCTGCCGACGCTGGTCGAGATCACGATGGTGATCGCCCTGCTTTCGGCCAAGTTCGACGGCTGGTTCGCGGCGATCACCTTCGGCGCGCTGGTCGTCTACATCG
>JBDSLQ010000334.1:0-7327 GCA_039916285.1 Caldimonas sp. | reverse complement strand
GCCACGGCGCCGCGATGACCGGCCAGGTGTTCGCCGTCAAGGGCCGGTGGCTCGGCGACGACACCTTCGAGGTCGTCTCGCACTCGGTGACCGAAGGCGTCGTCACGACGGCGGCATTCACCTTTCGCGGCCGCGAGGTCGAGGCGGTGATCGCCGGCAACCAGGGCTTCAGCTTTCGCCTGCGCGGCCAGGAAGGCGAGCGATAGCGCCGTCGCCGCGATAATCATGGCGATGCGCAACGCGAGCCCGAACGACGCCAGGAACGACGCCGAAACCACCGTCCTGCGCCTCGCCAACGGCGTGCGCATCGTCGCCATCGCGCTGCCGCACCTGGAGAGCGTCAACGTCAGCGTCTTCGTTCGCACCGGCAGCAGCCACGAGAGCCGGCGCCTGAACGGCATCAGCCACTTCGTCGAGCACATGGCGTTCAAGGGCACGCTGACGCGCAGCTGCCAGGAGATCAACCTCGACGCCGAGCGCCTGGGCGCCGACGTCAACGCGCACACCGACAAGGACCACACCGCGTACCACATGCGCGGCCTCGCCGTCGACGCGCCGCGCTTCGTGTCGATGCTCGGAGACATCGTCCGCAACAGCAGCTTCCCCGAAGCCGAGCTGGAGCGCGAGCGGCAGGTGATCCTGCACGAACTGATCGAGGACGAGGAAGACGTGCTCTCGACCGCCGACAAGCTGTTCGACAGGCTCTCGTTCGGCAACCACCCGATCGCCCAGCCGGTGATCGGCACCCGCCTGACGATCCAGCACATCGGCCGCGACGACCTGCTCGACTACGTCGGCCGCCAGTACAGCGGGGCCAATGTCGTGGTCGGCGTCGTCGGCCGCTTCGAGCTCGACGCCGTCGCCGCCGCCGCGGAAGCGGCGTTCGCCGGCATGGTGGCCGGAGCGGAGAACGTCGTCGAAACGCCGGCCTACGTCGGCGGCGTCGCCTCGCGCGTCCAGCCGGGCTACAGCCAGACCAACGTCGTCCTTGGCTTTCCGATCGCGTCGCTGCGCGAGGATGACCACGCCGGCAGCGTCGCCGCGGCGCTGTTCGGCGAGGGCATGAGCTCGCCGCTGATGGACGAGATCCGCGAGCGGCGCGGCCTCGTCTACTACGCCTCGTGCGCGGCCGAGGTCAACGAGCTGTGTGGCCAGTTCGTCGTCGAGGCATCGACTTCGCCGGCCCAGCTCGACGAGTTCTTGGTCGAGGTGCGCCGCCTGCTGGTGGCGCGCGCCGGGGCGATCGCGCCGGCCGAGCTGGCGCGCGCCAAGCGCCAGATCGCGGTGCGCACGCTGCGCGCGCAGGAGCGCCCGTCGCGCCGGCTCGAGGACGCGGCGCTCGACCTGTTCGTGCATGGCCGCGTGCGCACTCGCGCCGAGCTGCTCGCGCGCGCCGAGGCAATCGACGGCGAGGACGTGCGCGCCGTGTTCGCGAAGATGCTGGCGGCGCCGCCGGCGCTGGCGATCGCCGGCCGGGTGACGAAGGGCGCGAGCGAGCGCGCCCGCGCCCTTTTCGTTGCCGCCGCCTAGCCGGCTTCCGGTGCCCGCTCGTGCAACACGGGCGTCATCGCAAGGACACCGGTGCGAGCGCCAGCCGTGCCGTCGCCGCGTCGAGGGTGCGCGCCAGCAGGCTCGCCGCCCGGTGGACCGCCTCGATCGCCGGCACCGGCGTCGCCGTGATGCGGGCGAGCTCGACGACGCTGCCGACGAGCGCGGCGAGCTCGAGCGGGCGGCCGTGCTCGACGTCCTGAAGCATCGATGTCTTGTGCTCGCCGACCGCTGCGGCGCCGGCGATCCGCTTCTCGATCGAGAGCTTGAAGACGACGCCGAGCTTCTCGGCGACGCGCTGCGCCTCGGCCATCATGGTTTCGACGAGGGCGCGGCCGTCGGGGTCGCGGCAGATGCCGGCGAGCGTCGCGTGGGTCAGCGCGCTGACCGGGTTGAAGCTCAGGTTGCCCCAGAGCTTGAGCCAGATTTCGGCGCGAATGTCCTTGGTCACCGGTGCCTTGAAGCCGGCGTTCATGAACGCATGCGCGAGCGTCTCGATGCGTTCGCTGCGCGAGCCGTCGAGCTCGCCGAGGCTGAAGCGATTGCCCTCGACGACGCGAACGATGCCGGGCTCGACGACCTCGGCGGCGGGGTAGACGACGCTGCCGATCACCGCCGCCGGATCGATCGCCGCCGCGAGCAGGCCGCCCGGGTCGACGCTGTCGAGCGTGCGGCCTTGCCACGGGCCGGGCAGGCGCTGGAAGTACCACCACGGGATGCCGTTGGTCATCGTCACGAGCAGGGTCGCCGGGCCGAGGAGGCGGGTGATCCCGGGCAGGACGTCGCGCACCTGGTGCGCCTTGACCGCGAGCAGCACTGCATCCTGCGGCCCGGCGTCGGTGGCGTCGCCGACGGCGCGGACGGCCTTCGCGTGCAGCTCGCTGCCGTCTTCTAGAACGAGGCGAAGGCCGCGCGCGCCGATCGCGGCGAGGGTCTGGTTGCGGGCGAGGACCGTGACGTCCTCGCCGGCGAGGGAGAGCTTCGCGCCGAGGTAGCCGCCGATCGCGCCGGCACCGACGACCGCGAACCTCAAGCGATCCCCAGCTTCTGCGCCAGGCCGATGCGCTGCAGCTTGCCGGTCGCGCCCTTCGGGATCTCGTCCAGGAAGAGGATCTTCTTCGGCACCTTGTAGTCGGCGACGCGCGTCGCGACGAACGCCTGCAGCTCGCGATCAGTGGCGGCGCTGCCCGGCCTGAGCACGACCACGGCGGCGACTTCCTCGCCGAGCTTGGGGTGCGGCATGCCGAAGCAGACGACCTGCGCCACCGCCGGATGGTCCATCAGGATCTCGTCGATCTCGCGCGGGCTCACCTTCTCGCCGCCGCGATTGATGATCTCCTTCAGCCGACCGGTGATCGTCAGGTAGCCCTCGCCGTCCTGGACCCCTTGGTCGCCAGTGCGAAACCATCCATCGCGAAAGCCTTCCGCGTTGGCCGCGTCGTTGTTCTCGTAGCCGGCCGTGACGTTGGCGCCGCGGATGACGATCTCGCCCGTGGCACCGGCTGCGAGCAGCTCGCCCGCCGTGCCCATGATCGCGATCTCGGGGCCTGCCGGAAGGCCGACGCTGCCGGGCTTTCGCGGCGCCGGCGGCAGCGGGTTCGATGCCATCTGATGCGTCGCCTCGGTCATGCCGTAGGCCTCGATCAGCGGTGCGCCGAACGCCGCCTCGAGCTCCTTGATCACCTGCGGCGGCATCGACGAGGACGACGAGCGCATGAAGCGGAGCGGGTGGCGCGCGATCACCTCGGCGTTGCCCCTGGCGCGCGAGACGATCGCCTGGTGCATCGTCGGCACCGCCGTGTACCAGGTGGGCCGGGCGTCGTCCATCCAGGCGAAGAATCTGAGGGCGTTGAAGCCGGGCGTGCAGTAGACGCTCGTCCCCGCCGCGATCGGCGCCAGCACGCCGGCGATCAGGCCGTGGATGTGGAACAGAGGCATGACGTTGAGGCCGACGTCGCCGGGAGCGAGCGCGAGCGAGGTGCGGATGTGGTGAGCCGACGCGCAGAGGTTGGCGACGCTGAGCGGAACGATCTTCGGCCGCGACGTCGTCCCCGAGGTGTGCAGGACCATCGCGGTGTCGTCGGGCGCCGACCAGCCTGCTGACGCGGCGGGGGAGAGCGCGGCGCCGTTCCCTCGTGGCTCGAGCCGGAAGCTTCCCGCCGGCGTGCCCGCGTCGACGACGAGATCGACGATGCGGATGCCGAGCCGCTCGGCGACGGCCACCGCCGGCGACGCGCTGCCGCGCGCGACGATCAGGAGGCGCGCGTTCAGGTCACTCAGGTAGAACTCGAACTCGTCGACGCGGTAGCCCGGGTTGAGCGGCGCGCTCGCCGTCCCCGCCGCGCATGCCAGGAAGCACGTCGCCATCTCCGGGCCGTTGTCGAGGACGATCGCGACCCGATCGTTGCGGCCGGCGCCCGCGGTGTTGAGCGCGGCGACGGTCGTCGCGACGAGCGCGCGCAGTCCGGCGTGCGTCAGCGGCGTGCGATCGGGGGCGGCGATCGCCGTCGCGGTGTCGGCGCCGCCCTGCAGCAGCGCCTCGATTGTCCGGACCATCAGTTGCGCGGCGCCCCGGCCGGCACGGGCCGCAGCAGCAGGCCGGTCGTCGACACCTTCAGCTCGAGCTCGCCCGGCGCTGCCACCGGCACGTACGACGCCGATCCGTACTCGGCGTCGAAGAAGTCGGCGAGCGGCAGGCGCCGGCCGAGCGAGACCAGGTCGATCATCGCGGGGGGACCGATCGCATAGACGGTGCGCCGGGCGGTGTTCTCCTGTTCGAGCGCGCGGTAGCGCCCGGCGATGCGATCGAGCCGGTACGAGGTGTGCAGGCCCAGCATGTTGGCGAGCGGTGTCCATTTGACGATGTGGCCGTCGACGTAGATGTCGTCGCCGGCCAGGTCGTAGGTCTCGACGCGGCCGTCGGCGAAGGTGACCGTCGCGTCGTAGCGCTGCACGCCGCTCGGCACGACCTTGATCCGCGCGGCGGTCTCTTCCTTGGTCAGCGCCTGCATGCCCTCGATGCCGAGCGCGAAGAGGGCCAGCACGGCGCTGCCGACGAGCAGGATCACCGAGACGAGGGCGCGAAAGGCGAAGCGAATGAGCCGCGCCCTGAGCAGCGCGGCGAAGGCCGAGAAGCCTATCGCGAAGCCGAGGATGCCGAGAACAGCGGCGGTGGCGATCAGCATGGCGGCGTCTTCAGGCGACGGCGGCGAGCTCGCGCAACGCGCGTTCGAACACTTCGGGCGGCTGGCCGCCGGAGATCAGGTGGTGGTCGTCGATGATCACCGCCGGCACCGAATTGATGCCGAGCTGCTGCCAGTGGCGCTCGCGCGCGCGCACATCGGCGCTGAACTCGTCGGAATCGAGGATGGCCGCTGCCCGCTCCGCGTCGAGCCCGACCTCGGCCGCGACGCGCAGAAGAACGTCGCGCGCGCCGGGGTTCTCGGCGCGCGCGTGGTACGCCGTCAGCAACGCGTGCTTGAGGGCCGACTGCTTCGTCGACGATTCCAGCCCGGCCCAGTGAAGCAGACGATGCGCGTCGAACGTGTTCCAGACGCGCGGCCGGTCGCCGAACGTGAAGCCGACCGCTGCGCCGCGCTCGCGGATGACGGCGCGGTTCTTGGCCAGCTGCTCGGGCGGCGCGCCGTACTTCTTCGAGAGGTGCTCGGTGGTGTCCTCGCCCTCGGGCGGCATCGCCGGATTGAGCTCGAACGGCTGGAAGCGGACCTCGACGTCGATTGAATCGCCGAGCCGCTCGAGCGCGCGGTCGAGCGACCAGAGGCCGACCGCGCACCACGGACAGGCAACGTCGGAGACGAAATCAATCTTCATCGGCGTAGGGATTGTGCATCTCCCTAGAATGTTCGGCTCGCTCGCGACTGGACCCTTCCCATGACCTCCGGCGTCATCCGCATCCGCGGCGCCCGACAGCACAACCTGAAGAACCTCGACCTCGACATCCGCACCGGCGAAATGACGGTCGTGACGGGGCCGAGCGGCTCGGGCAAGTCGAGCCTGGTCTTCGACACGCTGTACGCCGAAGGGCAGCGCCGCTACGTCGAGACCTTCAGCGCTTACGCCCGCCAGTTCCTCGAGCGCATGGACCGCCCGGCGGTCGACAAGGTCGAGGGCGTGCCGCCGGCGATCGCGATCGACCAGACCAACCCGGTGCGCAGCTCGCGCTCGACGGTCGGCACGATGACCGAGCTGAACGACCACCTGAAGCTGCTGTTCGCGCGCGCCGCCGAGCTGTTCGACAAGGAAAGCGGCAAGCGCGTTCGCCACGATTCGCCGGAGACGATCTACGCCGAACTGATGGAGCGCACCGCGCCGCACGCTAGAGCCGAGGGCACGGGCGATGCCGCGCCCGCCGAAGAGCCCCGGCTCATCGTCACCTTCCCGGTCGAGCTGCCGGGCAACACGAGCGCCGAGGAGATCGAGCAGTGGCTCGCCGCGAGCGGGTTCACCCGCGTCCATGCCGAGCGCGAGGTCGCGTCGCCGACGGGGCCGAGGAAGGTACTCGACGTCGTCGCCGATCGCTTCCGCATCCAGGGCTGCGAGAAGGTGCGTGCCGTCGAGGCGATCGAGACCGCGCTGAAGCGCGGCGGCGGTCGCGTCAACGTCTACGTCGTCGCGGTGGTCGGCGCGGGCGAGGATGCCAAGGCCGACGACCTCTGGCGCTTCTCGACCGGTCTGCACTGCCCCGACAGCGATTGCCGCTACGCCGACCCGCAGCCGGCGCTGTTCTCGTTCAATTCCGCCTACGGCGCGTGCGACACCTGCCGGGGCTTCGGTCGCGTCATCGGCGTCGACCTCGGCCTCGTCATCCCCGACCACAAGAAGACGCTGCGCAACGGCGCGATCAAGACCATCGGCACGCCGGCCTGGAAGGAGATCCGGGACGACCTGATGAAGTACGCCGGCGAGGCCGGCATCCCGCGCGACACGGCGTGGGCGCAGCTGACCGACGCGCAGCGGCATTGGGTGATCGAGGGCGCGCCGAGCTGGAACGGCAAGTGGAACCAGCAGTGGTACGGCATCAAGCGCTTCTTCGGCTACCTGGAGTCGAAGGCCTACAAGATGCACATCCGCGTGCTGCTCTCGAAGTACCGCAGCTACACGCCGTGCCCCGCGTGCGGCGGCGCGAGGCTGAAGCTCGAAGCGCTGCTGTGGCGTCTCGGCACGAGGGAAGACGCCGATGCGGTGATGGCACCGGCGCAGCGCTTCCTCCCGGTTGGAGCCCAGTGGTCGCGTGACCAGCTCGAGGCGATGCCCGGCCTCACGGTGCACGACCTGATGATGATGCCGATCGACCGCATCCGCGGCTTCTTCGATCGACTGTCGCTGCCGTCGAGCTTGCTCGACGAGGCGCTGAAGCTCCTGCTCGACGAAGTGCGGACGCGACTCCGGTATCTGTGCGACGTCGGCATCGGCTACCTGACGCTCGACCGCCAGAGCCGCACCCTCTCCGGCGGCGAGGTGCAGCGCATCAACCTGACGACGGCGCTCGGCACCTCGCTCGTCAACACGATGTTCGTTCTCGACGAGCCGTCGATCGGCCTGCACCCGCGCGACATGAACCGCATCATCGAGGCGATGCACCGCTTGCGCGATGCCGGCAACACGCTCGTCGTCGTCGAGCACGATCCGGCGGTGATGCTGGCCGCCGATCGCCTGATCGACATGGGCCCGGGCCCGGGCGAGCGCGGCGGCCAGGTCGTCTTCGACGGCACGCCCGAGGCGATCAAGAGCGCCGACACGCTGACCGGCGCCTACCTCG
>JBDSLQ010000333.1:0-2610 GCA_039916285.1 Caldimonas sp. | reverse complement strand
GGACGTCTTCCAACAGCAAGATGTTCGTCATGCGAACCTCCTTAGGCGCCGGCCCCGGGTGCTGCCGGTGGGCAGGGAGGGACGACGCGACCTGAACAAAGCAAGCAACGTGCGCAACGAGTGAGCGTTTCGCCGTCGCATCGGTCAATTACGGATCGTAGCAAGCGGCCATGACCAGGCGATGGCATGTCAGAGGGGGACCGTGAGCGAAATCACGACGCCGTGGCCGGGGCGCGACTCGACCAGGCACTGGCCGTTCATCTTCTTGGCGCGCCGCTTCATGCTCGACATGCCCTGGCCGCGATGCAGGTCGGCGGCGATGCCCTTGCCGTCGTCGCGGACGGTGAAAACGAGGCTGCGCTCCTCGATCGTGCAACGGACGTCGCAGCGGCTCGCCTCGCTGTGCTTGATGACGTTGCTCACCGCCTCTCGCAGCACCCGGGTCAGCTGCATGAACAGCCGCGCCGGCAGCATGTAGGTGAGATCGGCTGGATGGTTCCAGAGGCTTTCGATCTTGGCCTGCGCCAGCCGGCCAATGATCTCGGCACGCCAGTCGGCGAGGGCGTCGTCGAGACGCACCGGCCGGCCGGCCAGGCCGCGCACCGAAAGTCGCATTTCCTCGAGCGCCTCGCGGGCGAGCTGCGGCACCCGCGTCGTGTCGGCGGTGTGGACGATGGTCAGCAGCTTGGCGCCGAGGTCGTCGTGCAGGTCGGAGGCGATCCGCTTTCTCTCGCGCTCGGTGAACTGGTCGACCCGTTGCGCCGTCATGTGCTCGACGCGGTTGTCAAACTCTTCCGTGAGCGCCTTCAGCTCGGTCGCGAGCCGGTTTCGATCGGCCTCAGTCGCATGCAGCGCCCGGGCGAACATCAGGAAGAGGCGTGTGCCGACCCCGGCGAACAGCAGCGGCAGGACGATGATCAGGATCGAGAACGGTGGCATGTCGAGCAGTCCGCTCTGGGTGCCCAGCTCGGCGACGAGGGCCAGTTCGCCGGCGGCGATCGTGAGCGCCATCGGCCCGAAATCCTGCGGTCGCTGGCGCCAGGTCACCGCCAGGTAGATCGCCATGACGGCGGTCAGCTCCAGGGCCAGCAGGAAGTACCAGAAGAGCGCCATGACGAACAGGTGCTGCGGCCCGACCAGGACCAGCGACAAGGGCAGGGCGACCCATTGCAGCGCCACGACGTTCTCGATGACGCGCGAGCGCAGCCCGGCGAAGGTGAGGAAGAACTCGACCGCCAGGGCGAGCAGGACCGCCCAGAAAGAGCACAGCATGAACTCGCTGACGTCGTTGCCCCAGGGCATTTCGGGCGCAGACGAGCCCAGCGCCATCACGACCCAGCCGAGGCAGAGCCAGCCGAGGTAGGAGAAGTAGACCTCGCGCCGATTCAGCCAGCCGACGGCGACCAGGACGCAGCCGAGGCCGATCAGGAGCAGGCTGCTCACCTCGACCCAGCGGACGCCCCAGAAGAGCCGCGCCGAGTGGGCGGCGAGCAGCGACGATTGGCGTCCCCATTCGATGCGCGACAGGCCGGCGGCGCCCTGGCGCGAGGCGACGCGCTCCTGGGGGTAGCCGACGACACGCAGGTCGACGAGGTTTTCCCCCGACCGAAGCAGCGCCGGCGGCAGGGTCACGAGCTGCGGCCGGGAGCAGTTGCGCGTCACCGGGTCGACCATCCGGCCGCCGATGAAGATCAGGGCGCCGTTGAGGTGGATCTGGACGTTGCTACAGGCCCGTTCGATGTAGAGACCGAGCAGGTCTTCGGGACCGGTGCCCTCGTCGAGGCGAAAGCTGGTGCGATACCAGACGCTGCCGACCAGCCCGGGGTGCGACTTCGCCCAGTCGTCGGGCAGGGCGACCTTGCTGGCCGGCTCGCCGGCGGGAAATCGCCGCGCGCTGCTGACCACAGACACTGCCTGATCGATGACCTGCGGCGCAGCGTCGACGGCGAACGCCGCCGCACCGGACGAGGCCAGCAGGGCGACGAGCAGGCGCGAAAGCCAGGCCCGCGCCAATCGCACGGCGAGCGCATGAAGTGGGCGGCCCGGCATCGGCGCCGATTGTGCGGGAACGAATCGCCTCGGCCAGCGATGAAAAAGCGGACCGAAGTCCGCTTTTTCATCAGCTTGTAGCGCTGGGACGCAGGCGGCGGCTCAGCCGCCGGGGCATCACACCTGCTTGCGCTTTCGCCGCGAGATCTCCACGGTGGCCATGAGGCCCGCGAGCATCAGCATGTAGGTCGAAGGCTCGGGCACGGGCGCGAAGATGATGTCCTGGTGGGCGGAACTTTCGATGACGTTGATATTGCGCCCCGCGCTGTTGCCCAGGCCGGCGAGCCACGTCGCAGCCAGGCCCAACGCGCCGCTCGAGTCGGCGGTGCCGCCGCTGAAGCTCGCCGCGCCGCTACCCAGCGCGTATGCGCCGGCGGTGGTTTCGTAAGAGATCTCCCAGACGGCAATCTGGAAGGCGGCCTCCTCGACACTGTTGTCGACCACACCGGCGTTGGCATAGAGGCGGCCGAGGTCGGCGTAGGCGCGGTTGTTCGCGAACACGTGCGTGGTTCCGGGCGCGCCGTATTCGGGGAAGAGCGTGCCGAAGGAGATGGTCTGGTA
>JBDSLQ010000332.1:0-3064 GCA_039916285.1 Caldimonas sp. | reverse complement strand
CCGTTTGCTGCGGCCAGGTCAGCAGCATCGCCGGCACGGTCAGCGGCAGGCTCACGACCAGCACCCAGCAGATGACGCGCTCGGCGGCGATCTCGGCCGAGAGGCGCGCTCCGGCGACGTAGCCGATGGCCGCGCTGGCGACCGCGAGCAGCAGCAGCGCATCGGCGCCGGACAGGTGACCGCCGCCCTTCCATGCCGCGAACGCGATGACGAGTCCTGCGCCGAGGACGGCACAGACCCAGAAGCCGAGCGA
This sequence comes from Caldimonas sp., assembly GCA_039916285.1. Taxonomy (GTDB): domain Bacteria; phylum Pseudomonadota; class Gammaproteobacteria; order Burkholderiales; family Burkholderiaceae_C; genus Schlegelella_A. The sequence goes on along the minus strand of JBDSLQ010000332.1, from coordinate 2,811 downwards.
CGGCCGCTGCCGGAACGAGGCGGCGGCGACGAGCGCCGTCGCCAGGGGCAGCACGCCGGTGACGACGGCGGCATGGATTGCGTCGACATGGCGCAGCGCCAGGCCGAGAAAGAGCGGGAAGCCGACGACGGTGCCGAGCGCGCAGACGACGAGGCCCCTCAGGTGGCGCAGGCGCGGCCGTCCGGCGCGCGTCGCGGCCAGGTAGAGGACTGCGAGCAGACCGGCGCAGGCGGCCCGACCGGCGGTGACGAACAAGGGCGGCAGTTGCGGATCGAGCGCGGGGCCGACCGCAAGGCGCGTCATCGGCACGGTCAGCGCGAAGATGACGACGCCGAGCAGGCCGAGGGTCAGCCCGCGCGCCTCGCCCCGGCCGCCTTCGGTTTTCCCTTTCGTCGCCGCTTCATCGCCCATGGCTCGATCCTTCTCGGCGCCAGTGTAGGGCCATCACCAGCACACCGCCAGTACACTTCGGGCCATGACTCGACCCTCTGTATCGGCGGGCCGCCCGGTACGACCGGCGAGCCGACGCTCGCGGCCCTCGACCGACGGCGCTGCGGCCGCGCTCGCGCGCGGCACCGACACGACGCTCGCCGAGCAGCTGACGCTTCGTTTCGCCGCCCAGATCCGGCAGCGCCTGCTTGCGCCCGGCGCGCGGCTGCCTTCGGTCCGCGAGTGCGCGCGGCGCCATGCGGTGAGCCCGTACACCGTTGTTGCCGCCTACGACCAGTTGCAGGCGCAGGGCCTGATCGAAGCGCGCCGCCAGCGCGGCTTTTTCGTTCGCACCGGCGACGCGCGTACTCTCGGCGCGGGCCGCGTCGAAGGAGCGAGTCCCGTCGGGCGACCGCTGCCGAACAGCGCGACGGCACTGATCCGCGCCATGTTCCAGGCACCCGGCGGACGGCCGATGCCCGGCCTCGGCACGCTGCCGGCCGAGTGGCTCGATGCGCCGATGCTGGCCGCGGCGATGCGCCGCGTGACGTCGAACCGCCTGACCGAGAGGATCGCCCTGCAGTACGGCGACCCGGCGGGCGAGTTGCGCCTTCGTGAGGCGCTGGCGGGGAAGATCGGCGACTTCGGCATCGTCGCTTCACCGGCGCAGATCGCGACCACCGTCGGCGCCACGCACGCGCTCGACGTCGTCACGCGCACCCTCCTGCGCGCCGGCGACAGCGTGCTCGTCGACGAGCCGGGCTGGTCGGTCGAGTACGCGCGCCTGGCCGCGCTCGGCATGCGTGTGCTGCCAGTGCCGCGCGGCGCCCACGGCCCCGATGTCGCCGCCATGCGGCGCCTGATCGAAGCGCAGGAGCCTGCTGCGCGGCCGCGCCTCTACGTCACCGTCTCGGTGCTGCACAACCCGACCGGCGCGTCGCTGAGCCTGCAGACGGCACACCGGGTCCTTCAGCTCGCCGCCGAGTTCGACCTGCACATCGTCGAGGACGACACCTATGCCCATCTCGCTCCGGCGCACGCGCCGCGCCTGGCCGCGCTCGACGCGCTCGAGCGGACGATCTACGTCTCGGGCTTTTCCAAGATCCTGGCGCCGAACTGGCGCATCGGCTTTCTCGCCGCGCCGGCGGCGCTGATCGACCGCCTCGTCGACACCAAGCTGCTGACGACCCTGACCACGCCGAGCAGCGGCGAGCTGGCGATGGCGCACTGCCTCGAGCAGGGGTGGCTGCGCCGCCATGCCGAGCGCGTCGGCGCGCGGCTGGCCGCGGCGCGGGCGTGCCTTTAGGCAGCATCACGGCGTGCCGAGCGCCTCCCAGCGTTCCAGGGCAGCGAGCAGCTCGTCGTCGATCTGCGCATAGCGCATCTGCGCCGCTTCGGCGCGCACCGGATCCTCGGCGTAAAGCTCGGCGCTGGCGAGCAGCGAGGCCAGGTCCTTCTGCTCGCTTTCGAGCGACTCGATCCGTGCCGGCAACGCGTCGAGCTCGCGCTGCTCCCTGTAGCCGAGCTTGCGAGGCTTCGGGACGGTCGCCGCGAGCGCGACTGCCGGCGCCGCGCTGCGCGACTTGACCGCCGGCGTCACGCTCTTCTTCTCCGCGTCGCTGCGAAGCGACTGTGCGCGGGCGCGCTGCGTCTTCCAGTCCTCGTAACCGCCTTCGTACTCGCGCCACAGTCCCGGCGCGACGTCGCCCTCCCAGGCGATCGTGCTCGTGACGACGTTGTCGAGGAAGCGGCGATCGTGGCTGACCAGGAAGACCGTCCCGGCGTACGCCTGAAGGAGCTCCTCGAGCAACTCGAGCGTGTCGATGTCGAGGTCGTTGGTCGGCTCGTCGAGGACGAGCACGTTGGCGGGCAGCGCGAGCAGGCGCGCCAGCAGGACGCGGTTCCTCTCGCCGCCCGAGAGCGTTCGCAGCGGCGAGCTGGCGCGTGCCGGCGAGAACAGGAAGTCCGACAGATAGCTCATCACGTGCTTCCTGCCTCCCGCCGTCTCGACCCATTCGCTGCCCGGACTGACGCTGTCGGCGAGCGTCGCGTCGAGGTCGAGGGCGCTCCTCATCTGATCGAAATAGGCGACCTCGAGGCGCGTCCCCTGGCGCACCGATCCCGCGCTCGGCTGCAGCTGGCCGAGGATCAGCTTCAGCAGCGTCGTCTTGCCGGCGCCGTTCGGGCCGATCAGGCCGACCTTGTCGCCGCGCAGGATCGTCGCCGAGAAATCCTTGACGATGAGCCGCGATTCGCCGCCGGACGAGCCGGGCGGCGGCGGGAAGCGCATCGAGACGTTCTTCAGCTCGGCGACGATCTTGCCGCTCGGGATGCCGGCATCGGCCTCGAGGCGGACCCGGCCGAGCGACTCGCGCCGGGCGA
>JBDSLQ010000331.1:0-6450 GCA_039916285.1 Caldimonas sp. | reverse complement strand
GCACGGCGCCCTGCTCGCCGGCGCGAGGATGCTGTGGCTCGGCCGCTTCGATGCGCGCCGCGTCGTCGAGCTGCTGCCGCGCGCGACCGTCTTCATGGGCGTGCCGACGCTCTACGTCCGCCTCCTCACCGAACCGGCGCTGACGCGCGAGGCGTGCCGGAACATGCGCGTCTTCATCAGCGGCTCGGCGCCGCTCCTGCTCGACACCTTCGAGGCGTTTCGCGAGCGCACCGGTCACACCATCCTCGAGCGCTACGGGATGAGCGAGACGGTCATGCTGACGTCGAACCCGTACGACCCGGCCGACGGCGAGCGCCTCGGCGGCACGGTCGGCCTGCCGCTGCCCGGCGTCGGCGTGCGCGTCGTCGGCGGCGATGGCGGGGCGTTGCCGAGCGGCACCGTCGGCGCGATCGAGGTGCGCGGCCCGAACGTCTTCGCCGGCTACTGGCGAATGCCCGAGAAGACGCGCGAGGAATTCAGCGCCGACGGCTGGTTTCGCACCGGCGACGTCGGCGTGGTCGACGACCTCGGCTACGTCTGCATCGTCGGCCGCAGCAAGGACCTCATCATCAGCGGCGGCTACAACGTCTACCCGGCCGAGATCGAGAGCGTCTGCAACGAGCTGCCCGGCGTCGCCGAGACCGCCGTGGTCGGCGTGCCGCATGCGGATTTCGGCGAGGCGGTCGTCGCGGTGGTGGTGCCGCGCAGCGGCGAATCGATCGATGCCGACGCGCTGACGCGTGCGCTGAAAGCCAGGATCGCCAACTTCAAGGTGCCGAAAGCCGTCTTCGTGGTCGCCGAGCTGCCCAGGAACGCCATGGGCAAGGTGCAGAAGAACAAGCTGCGCGAGCAGCACGCGGCGCTCTTTGCCTGAGCGGTGGGGGCAGCGGCGCGCGGCCCGGCGCGATCGACCGGCTACTTGCCGAACAGGAGCTTGCTCGCTTCGTGCGCGGTGGCGATGCCCTTGCGCTCGGCGATCATCCTGAGGGTGCGCTGGGCGACGTCCTTCAGGTCTTCGACGGTCATCGACTCCTCGAGGATCATCGACATCGCGAAGCCCCGCATGCCGAGCTCCTTCGAGATGAGCCGGCCGATCGCCGCACGCAGCGTCGCGTAGTCGAAGGCGTTGAGGTCGATGTTGACGTCGATGTCGACGCCGCCGCTCGCGGATTCCGCGGCGGGCTTGGGCGGAGGCGGCGGTGGCGGCGCCACCTGAGCGATCAGGCCGAGCCCTTCTAGGGTGGCGAAGTCCGCCGCCGAGATTCCCGCCATGTCGGCGAGCAGGCGTTCCGCCGGCTTCTTGCCGTCGATGACCAGCAGCAGGTTGCGCTGGGCACGGTCCTTGACGAGCGAGCGGGTCTGCATCTCGGCCCGGCCGGCGTCGGTCTTGACCCAGATCAAGCGATGTTCCTCGAGGTTGTCATCGGCGTGCTCATCGACTGGAAACCGCGCGTGAATGTAACAGCCCCGGCGGGCAACGCGTTCGCGGCGCGGCCGCAAAGCAAGACCTTCGTCACGCCCGACCTCGTTGCGATTCGCGGCGGCGCGCCGGCGCGCGAAAGACGTCACACAGCCCGCGTCGCACACAGCATCGAGCGCTGTGCGCGCTCGCGGCAAGAGGGGTTTGTACCGAGGCTGAATGCGTGCAGAATGCGCGATCGGTTCGACGGTTTTCGAGAGCGACCGCAGCGCTCGCTGCGTCGAAAATTCTTCGGAGCACGCGGTTGTTGCTGTTCGTCTCGGCCGTCAAGCTGTTGGTGGAGATTGCGCTCATGGCGTTGGCGGGTCAATTCGTGCTCGGTCTGCTGGCGGGCGCCAAGCGCGAGCGGAATTTCTTCTATCGCGTTCTGCAGGTGGTGACGGGCCCGGTGCTGAGAAGCGTTCGATGGATCGCGCCACGCGTCGTCATCGATCGGCATCTGCCGCTCGCTGCGTTCGTGTTGCTGGCCTCGATATGGCTGGTCGCCACGACCGTCAAGATCGACATCTGTCTGAAGGTGGGTATCGAGCAATGTCGGTGAAACGGCGGCCCTGGGCCTATCGTCTGGACAAGCTGAAGGCGATGGCGTTGCTCGTCCTCGGCCGGCAGGAGGCCGCCATCGCGACCTTCGACTCCCTCTTGCGCCGCTGGCCGGAGGATGCCTACGCGCTCGCCAGCCGGGCCCACCTCCACGCGTCGGCGGGCCGCGACACGCTCGCCCTGGCCGACGCCGAGCGTCTTGTCGAGCTGCATCCGGCGCGGCGCGCGGCAGACTGGTTCAACCTCGGCTTCCTGCGCGATTCGCTCGACCGCCACGAAGCGGCCGAAGCCGCGTTTCGACAGGCCCTGGCCCTCGACCCCAAGCTCGACCGCGCCTGGTACGGCCTCGGGCTGACGCTCATCCGTCAGGGCCGGCTCGACGAAGCGGTGCCGGCCCTGAAGCGCAACACCGAGCTGCAGCCGATGAGCCCGTTCGGCTGGTACCAGCTGGCGCGCGTGCACGCCAACCGCAGCGAGGCCGACAAGGCGCGCAGGATCATCGAGCACCTGAGGGGCTTCGAGCCCAAGGTGGCGGCACAGCTGGAGCGCGAAACAGGGCTGATGGCGTGATCGCCTGCAGGGCGCAAGGTTTTGGCAGGGAGCCGTCAGCGCATCGCGCGATGACGGGGCCGACGCGAGGGTCGGCTGGAGCACCGGGGCGGTTCCCGGACGGTGACAAAGGAAGGGATGAGGCATGCAACTGACGAAAAGGCATCACGAGTACTGGCAAAAGACGTTGTCGGTCACGGGAGTCCTGCTGGCGATCTGGTTCTTCGTGACCTTCGTCGTCGCGTACTTCGCGCGAGACCTGCAGTTCAACTTCTTCGGCTGGCCCTTTAGCTTCTGGGTTGCAGCGCAGGGCGCGCTCATCGTCTACGTACTGCTCATCGGCTACTACGCATGGCACATGAACCGGCTCGACATCGAGTACGGCGTCGACGAAGAGGAGGAGAAATAACATGGCCGATATCAACGAGCAAACGGTAGCAGCCGCGGGCGGCGGCATGGGCGGCGTCTTCAACGCCGGCACACAGTCCGCGTTCAAGAAGCAGCTCAACAAGGTGTACAGCTGGTACATCGGCGGCTTCCTGGTCTTCGTCGTCGTGCTGGCGGTTCTGGAGCAGATGGGCCTGCCGCGGAACTGGATCGGCTTCATCTTCCTGATCGCGACGGTGCTGCTCTACGCCGGCATCGGCGTCATGAGCCGCACCTCCGACGCGGCCGAGTACTACGTCGCGGGCCGGCGCGTCCCTGCGATGTACAACGGCATGGCGACCGGCGCCGACTGGATGAGCGCGGCCTCCTTCATCGGCATGGCCGGAACGCTTTACCTCACCGGCTTCGGCGGGCTGGCGTTCATCCTCGGCTGGACCGGCGGCTACGTTCTGGTGGCGCTGTTCCTGGCGCCCTACCTGCGCAAGTTCGGCCAGTTCACGATCCCCGACTTCCTCGGCGCGCGCTACGAGGGCAACCTGCCGCGCTTTCTCGGCATCATCGCCGCGATCCTGTGCTCGTTCACCTACGTGGTGGCGCAGATCTACGGCGTGGGCCTGATCACGGCGCGGCTCTCGGGCCTCGCGTTCGAGATCGGGATCTTCGTGGGCCTCGGCGGCATCCTCGTGTGCTCGTTCCTCGGCGGCATGCGCGCCGTCACCTGGACCCAGGTGGCCCAGTACATCATCCTGATCGTCGCCTACCTGCTTCCCGTCGTCTGGCTCGCGGTCAAGCAGACCGGCGTGCCGATCCCGCAGGCCATCTACGGCTACCAGCTCGAGAAGGTCACCAAGCGCGGCGACGAGCTGCGCAAGGACCCGAAAGAGCTCGAGGTCTCGGCCATCTTCAAGCAGCGCGCGGCCGACGCCGACGCCAAGCTGAAGGGCGTGCCGGCGGCGATGGCCGCCGACAAGGCGGCGGCCGAGAAGAAGATCGCCGACCTGCGCGCCGCCAGCGCGCCGGTGGAGCAAGTCGCCGCGGCCGAGAAGGCGCTCGCCGCCCTGCCCGCCAACGAGGCCGACGCGCGCAAGGCGTACACCGCGGCCAAGGCGACCAACACCGCGCGCTCGGCGCCGCTCGGCGGAATGCCGAACCACGCGCAGATCTACGCCGGCAACCCCGACGGCACACCGGCCGAGCAGAAGACCTACAACGAGTCGCGGCGCAACTTCATCGCCCTCGTCTTCTGCCTGATGGTCGGCACCGCCGCGCTGCCGCACATCCTGATGCGCTACTACACGACGCCTTCGGTCAAGCAGGCGCGCGAGTCGGTGACCTGGTCGCTGTTCTTCATCTTCCTGCTCTACTTCACGGCGCCTGCGCTCGCCGTGCTGGTGAAGTACGAGGTGTTCAACGTCCTGGTGGGAACGCCGTTCACGCAGTTGCCGGCATGGATCGCCAACTGGTCGGCGGTCGATCCGTCGCTGCTGGCGGTGAGCGACGTCAACGGGGACGGCATCTTCCAGCTCAGCGAGATGCGGATCGGCGGGGACATCATCGTTCTCGCCACGCCGGAGATCGGCGGCCTGCCGTACGTGGTCTCGGGACTGGTGGCCGCCGGCGGCCTCGCGGCGGCGCTATCGACCGCCGACGGGCTGCTGCTGACGATCGCCAACGCTCTCTCGCACGACCTCTACTACAAGATGATCGACCCGAACGCCGCCGCCTCCAAGCGGGTGGCGATCTCGAAGGCCTTGCTGGTCGTGGTCGCGATCGCGGCAGCCGCGGTCGCGGTGCAGAAGCCGGCCGACATCCTGTTCCTGGTGTCGGCGGCGTTCTCGTTCGCCGCGGCGGCGTTCTTCCCGGCGCTGGTACTCGGGATCTTCTGGAAGCGCGCCAACAAATGGGGCGCGTCGCTCGGCATCGCCATGGGCCTCGGGGTCACGTTCTACTACATGGTGATGACCCAGCCGTGGATGCGGGGCGTCTTCGGCGTCACCTCGCCGATCGAGCTGTGGTGGGGCATCCAGCCGATCTCGGCGGGGCTGTTCGGCGTGCCGATCGGCTTCGCGGTGATCATCATCGTGAGCCTCCTGACCGGCCACCCCAGCAAGGAGACGCAGGACCTGGTCGAGCACGTCCGCTACCCGGATCTGCGCCCCGCGAGAGCCTGACCGGTCTCGCATCGCACCCGGCCCCGCTCACCCGAGCGGGGCTTTTTTTCGCCGCGCGTTGACCGGACTCGGCCTGTCACGCCCTAGCGGCGCGCGACGCCCGGCCGGGGCGCTCCTTCGCGCTGCCAGTGCGGCGCGTCGAACCAGGGGTCGCCGCGCAGCGCGGCGGCGGCCATGTCCAGGGCATCGAAGCCCCAGAACAGCTTGTCGCCGATGCCGAGCGTCGGCACGCCGAAGACGCCGCGCGCGAGCGCTGCATCGGTCGCCTCGCGCAGGCGCTGCTTGATCGCATCGCTCGCCGGATCGGCGCGCGGCGCGAGCTCCGTGGCGAGCGCGCCCACGCGCTCGGCCGCCTCGGCGTCGGCGCCGCCGCGCCAGACGTGGCGCAGGACGGTCTCGCAGGCGAAGCGGCCTGGCGTACCGCCCTCGGGCGCGCTCGCCCACGCCAGGCGCGACAGGGCGAGCGGATTGAAGGGGTGGCGCGCCGGCGTGTCGATGGCGATGCCCGCGCGATGCGCGAGCCAGTGCACCTGGCGAAAGGTCCAGGCGCGCTTCGGCTCGATCTCGGCCGGGCCCTTGTGATCGAACGCCTTCAGCAGCGCGCCGAACACGATCGGCCGGTAGGAGACCGAGTACGACAGGCCGACGAACGCTTCCGGCAGCCGCTCGAAGGCGAGGTAGGCGTACGGCGAGATCGGGTCGAACCAGAAATCGACCGGCGTCATGTCGCTTCCTTTGCGTCGCTGCGCGCGCGGCGCGTGGCGCGGCGCGCCGGCAACCGCTTCAAGACCTCGCGCCGCGAGCGGTCGTCGAGGGCACCCCAGGCGGCGATCTCTTCGATCGTCCGCAGGCACCCGTCGCACCAGCCGCTCGCCGGCTCGATCGAGCAGATGCCGGTGCACGGGCTCGCAACGACCACGGGGCCGCCGGCGTCCTTCACGGCCCGGCGGCGCCGAAGGCGCGCTCCGATTCGGCCTGCGAGTAGTAGCCGAGGGCGACGTCGCGCGAGCGCGCCTCGGGCCGCCGCTCCCCGGCGGGGCCGAAGCCGCCGCCGCCCGGCGTCGAGACGGCGATCACGTCGCCGGCGCGAATCGCGATGTCCTGATCCTTGGAGAGATGCGGCGGCACGTAGACGACGCCGTCGCGGATGACCTCGACCTTGTTCGTGCCGCCCGCGCCGCCGCCCTGCGCCCCCGGCGGGCCGGCGCGGCCGTGCTCCATGACCATCGAGACGCGCGCCTCGCCGCGGCGCAGGCGGATCCGGTAGTTGACGCCGAAGCCGCCGCGGTGCTCGCCCGCCCCGCCCGAGCCTTCGTGCAGCGA
>JBDSLQ010000330.1:0-3762 GCA_039916285.1 Caldimonas sp. | reverse complement strand
CGGCGACGATCGCGACCACGGCCGCCAGCGTCGCGCTGCTCTCGTCGACATCGCCCTGCAGCGCCTCGCCGAGTGCGAGCTCGACGCTGGCAGCGCCGGCGTCATGGTGGTGGCGCAGCGCGGTCGCGGCGCCGTGATCGTGGCCGTGGCGCTGCGCCGCGCGGGTCGCTGTCTGGAGCCCCTGGGCCGGACCGCGACGCAGGTCGTCGAGGACGACGACCGCCGCGGGCGCACGGTGCTCGTGCAGCGGCCCGAGTGTGGCGAACACGGCAGCGCCGATCCCGTGCAGCACGACCGCGAGCGCGAGCGTGGCGGCGACGGCGCGCTGTCTCGCGGCCCGGAGGCGGGGGAAGAGGGAAGGACGCACGTCTCGAGTGTGTAGCCGAGCTCTCGTCTACGTGCCGCGTCGCGTCGCGGATGCAGTCAGGGCCGCGGCCGCGCGCCGTCGCAATCGACCTGGATCAGCTCGCGGCGAGCGCCGGCGAGTCGGACCGCCGACAGCTTGCCGCCCCACACGCAGCCGGTGTCGAGGCTCAGCAGGTCGGGCCGGTCGACGAAGCCGACGGCCGACCAGTGCCCGAAGGCGATCGGCACGCCGGCGGTGCGCCGGCCGGGCGCGTCGAACCAGGGGTGAAAGCCCGGCGGCGCGGCGTCGGCGCCGTCCTTGGTCGCGAGCTCGAGGGTGCCGTCGGCGGCGACGAAGCGCGCCCGCGTCAGCGTGTTGAGGACGAAGCGCAGCAGCTCGTCGCCGGTGAGCGAGTCGCTCCAGTGCCGCGGCTCGTTGCCGAACATGGCGCCGAGGAACTCGCGCCCCGGACGCTCGCGCAGCGCGGCCTCGAGCGTCGCTGCAAGGCCCAGCACCGTCGCCAGCTCCCACTGCGGGACGACGCCGGCGTGCAGCATCAGCCAGCCCTGCTCGTGGACGGCCATGCGGCGGTGGCGCAGCCAGTCGAGCCACGCCTCGCGGTCGGGCGCGTCGAGGATGGCGTCGAGCGTATCGCTGCGATGCCGCGGACGCACGCCGGCCGCAACGGCGAGCAGGTGCCAGTCGTGGTTGCCCAGGAGGCAGGTCGCGGCCTCTCCCAGTCCGCGCAGCCGACGCAGCGTCCCGAGCGAGTCCGGGCCGCGGTTGACGAGATCGCCGAGCACGTAGATCCGGTCGCGCGATGGCGAGAACGCGACCTTGTCGAGCAGGCGATCGAGGGCGCCGGCACAGCCCTGGATGTCGCCGACGAGATAGTTCATGCCGCGCCGGCGGAAACGTTCGCCGGGCGCGGCCCGGCCCCGCGGCGGATGCCGATCGAGGCGGGCAATGGGGCGGACACGAAGGCGATTCTGCTACGCTGCCCTCCCGCCTCCGCCGCGCCCGCGCATGGACGTTGCCCTCCTGCTTTTCCTGATCTTCCTCAATTCGCTGTTCGCCATGTCGGAAATGGCGCTGACCGCGAGTCGCAAGGCCCGGTTGCAGGTGATGGTCGAGGCGGGCGATTCAGGCGCCCGCCACGCGATGGAGCTGCACGACAACCCGACGAAGTTCCTCTCCGTCGTGCAGATCGGCATCACCTCGATCAGCATCCTGAACGGCATCGTCGGCGACGCCGCCTTCTCGGCGCCTTTTGCGCGCTGGCTGCACGCCAACTTCCACATCAGCGACCGCGGTGCTGAGATCACGGCGACGGCGATGGTCGTCGTCACGATCACCTTCCTGAGCATCATCTTCGGCGAGCTGGTGCCCAAGCGGATCGGCCTGCAATATCCGGAGACGGTGGCCCGCTTCGTGGCGCGGCCGATGGAGTGGCTCTCGCTGATCGTCCGGCCGTTCGTGCGCCTGCTGTCGTGGTGCACCGAGGCGACGCTGCGCCTCTTCGGCATCCGCGGCGGCCCCGATCGCAGCGTCACCGAGGAGGAGATCGCCGCCAGCCTCGAGGAAGGGCTCGACGCCGGCGTCATCGAGGCGCAGGAGCACCAGATGGTGAGGAACGTCTTTCGCCTCGACGACCGCCAGGTCGGCTCGATGATGATCCCGCGCGGCGAGATCGTCTGGCTCGAGGCGAACAGCACGGCGGACGACGTGCTGCGGGTCATCGGCGACGCCGAGCATTCGCGCTATCCGGTCTGTCGCGGCGGCCTCGACGACGTGCTCGGTGTCATCACCGCCCAGAAGCTCCTGCAACGCGCGATCAAGGGCGAGGATTTCGCGATCGACCAGGATCTGCAGCCGCCGGTGTTCGTCCCGGAGACGCTGTCGGGCATGGAGCTGCTCGAGCACTTCCGCGCCTCGAGCGCGCAGCTCGTCTTCGTCGTCGACGAATACGGCGAAGTGCAGGGAGTGATCACCGTGCGCGACGTCCTCGAGGCGATCACCGGCGAGTTCAGCACCGAGACCGATGCCGATTCGTGGGCGGTGCAGCGCGGCGACGGCAGCTGGCTGTTCGACGGGCTGATCCCGACCCCGGAGCTGAAGGACCGTCTCGCGCTGAAGGAGCTGCCCGAGGAAGACCGCGGCCGCTACAACACGCTTGCCGGAATGATCATGCTGCTGCTCGGCCGCCTGCCCGACGAAGCCGATTCGGTCGAGTGGGAAGGCTGGCGCTTCGAGGTGGTCGATCTCGACGGCAAGCGCGTCGACAAGGTGCTCGCCACGGCGAGCGTGCAGGCGGCGGCCGCGCACGAGAGCGCGGGCCTGTGACCGGGGCGAGCCGATGACCGCCTCCCTGTTCGCGCGCACGCTCGCGAGCGCGGCCATGGCCGAGGTTTTTTCCGATCGCGCGCTGGTCGCGGCGATGCTCGAGTTCGAGGCAGCGCTGGCCCAGGCGGAAGCGGCCGAAGGGGTGATCCCTGAAGGCGCAGCGGCGCCGATCGTCGCCGCGAGCCGGGCCGGCATCGATGACATCGACGCCCTGGTCGACGAGGCGCGAGGCGCCGGCAGCCTCGCGATCCCGCTCGTCAAGCGATTGACCGCCGCCGTCGCCCGGAACGACCCCGCCGCCGCGGCCTTCGTCCACCACGGCAGCACCAGCCAGGATGTGATCGACACGGCGATGGTGCTCGCGACCCGGAGCGCGCTCGGGCTCATCGACGCTGGTCTCGGCCGCCTGTCCGGCACTCTGCATGCGCTCGCGCGCGCCCACCTCGAGACGCCGATGCTCGCGCGCACCCTGCTTCAGCCGGCGCAGGTGATCAGCTTCGGTTTCAAGATCGTCGCCTGGCTCGCGCCGTTGGAGCGCGCGCGCGAGCGTCTGGCGCACGCCCGAGCGCGCGCGCTCAGGCTGCAGTTCGGCGGCGCGGTCGGCACCCTCGCATCGCTCGGCGACAAGGGTTCGGCGGTGGCGCAGCGGCTCGGCGCGCTGCTCGGCCTGCCGCCGGGCGGAGGCGCCTGGCACGTTCAGCGCGACGACTGGGTGTCGCTCGGCTGCGAGGTGGCCGTGCTCTGCGGGTCCCTCGGCAAGATCGGCGGCGACCTCGCCCTGCTCGCACAGGCCGAGGTCGGCGAGGTCGCGGAGCCGACGGCAAACGGCCGCGGCGGCTCGTCGGCGATGCCGCAGAAGAAGAATCCGGTCGCGGCGATGACGGCGATCGCCGCCGCCGTTCGCGCGCCGCATCACTCCGCGGCGCTGCTTTCGGCGATGAGCCCGGCGCACGAGCGCGGCCTCGGCGAGTGGCAGGCCGAACTGGCCGAGTGGCCGTCGCTGTTCCTGGAAACCCACGGCGCGCTGGTTGCCCTCGCCGACGCCTGCGCCGGGCTCACGGTCGATGCCGCCC
>JBDSLQ010000329.1:0-7415 GCA_039916285.1 Caldimonas sp. | reverse complement strand
TCGTTCTCGACGAAGCCGATCGCATGCTCGACATGGGCTTCATCGACGACATCACGACCATCGCCGACCACGTGCCGACCGCGCGCCAGACGGTGATGTACAGCGCGACCTTCATCGGCCACGTCGCCCGCCTCGCCCAGAACCTGCTGCGCGAGCCGCAGCGAGTCGAAGTCGCATCGCACACCGACACCCATGCCAACATCGAGCAGCGCCTGCACTGGGCCGACAACTTCGCGCACAAGAACGCCTTGCTCGACCACGTGCTGACGCAGCGCGAGGTCGAGCAGGCGCTGGTGTTCACGAGCACGCAGATCGACGCCGATCGGCTCGCCGACCGCCTGGCCCAGCTCGGCCACGCGGTCGCGTCGCTGCACGGCGGCATGCCGCAGGGCCGGCGCAATCGCGTCCTGCAGGGGCTGCGCTCGCGCCAGCTGCGCATCCTGGTCGCGACCGACGTCGCCGCGCGTGGCATCGACGTGCCGACGATCAGCCACGTCGTCAACTACGGACTGCCGATGAAGCCGGAGGACTACGTGCACCGCATCGGCCGCACCGGCCGTGCCGGACGCGACGGCCTGGCGGTGACCCTCGCCGAGCGCATGGACGCCGGCATGATCCGCCGTATCCAGCAGTTCACGACGCAATCGATCCCGGTCGCGACGATCGGCGGGCTCGAGCCGAAGATTGCGGCGCCGAGAGTCTTCGCCAACGCCCCGGCCGGGCGCGGCCGTCCGGAGGCACAGCGTCCGCACGGGCAGCGCCCCGGCGAGCGCCGCCCGCCCTCCGCCGAGCGCGGTGCGACGCGTGAGTTCGCGCCGCGACCGCCCTCGCGCGGCAATCCGTTCGACCGCGCGCTGCCGGTTCGCGACGAGCGCGCAGCGCCGGCGCGCCGTCCGGGGCCGGCGGCGTTCAAGGGTCGGGCCAAGCCGCAGCGTCCGCGCGCCGGCGGCTTCTCGCGCTGAATCTCTTGAGCTGAATCCTCAGCGCCGGCGCTTGACCGTCACGGTCACGGTCATGCCGATGTAGTCGTCGGTTTCGCCGAACCAGCTGCCGGAGACAGGCGCCGCTTGCGAGGGATCGCGGGCGATGCCGACCCGGATCAGCTCGGTGCCGCCGAGCAGGTTGTTGGTCGGGTCGAACGGCACCCAGCCGGCGCCGGGGAGGTAGGCCTGAAGCCAGGCGTGGGTGTAGCCGGCGCCGACGATGCCCGAGTCGCCCGTGCCGCCGGCGTCGAGCGCCGGGTCGTACAGATAGCCCGAGACGAAGCGCGTCGCGAAGCCGAGGCGGCGCGACGCTTCCATCATGAGCAGTGCGAAGTCGCGGCACGACCCGCTGCCGCGCTGCAGCGTCTCCGCCGGGGTCTGGGTTCCTTCTTCGTCGCGGCCGAGGTAGCGCAGGTTGTCTCGAATGTGCTGATTCATCGCGATCAGCAGCTCGCGCGTTCCGGTCGGGCCGTCGCTGCGGATGAACTGGCGCGCCCAGGCGGTGAGGGCGCCGTCGGGATCGTCGTGATAGGGACGCAGGTAGTGCTCGAGGTCGTAGCGCTCGTCGAGCGTGTACGCGAAGGGGTAAAGCTCGGCGCTCTTCGAGAGCGGCAGCTCCAGGTTGTTGCTGTGCGCGTGCTCGATGCCGAAGCTGCACACGATCTCGAGCTTGTCGGCGTGGCTCCGCGGCTGCACCAGCGCGACCGAGTTGGAGAGCGGATCCTGGATCATCCGCACCGACGAGTCGGGGCTGACGTCGAGGTCGGTCGAGAGGACGCGCAGGTCGTGGCTGTCGCGCGGCCGGAACATGACCCGATGCTCGCCGAATCGCACCGGCTGGCGGTAGCGGTAGATCGTCCTGTGCTGGATGTCGTAGCGAACGGGCATGGCGAAAGCCTTGCTGCGCGCGAGCGCGCGCGGCGTGATCAGGCGCGCAGCAGCTCGACTTCGAACAGCAGCGTCGCGTTCGGGGGGATCGCGCCGCCGGCGCCGCGCGAACCGTAGCCGAGCGCGGGCGGGATGACGAGGACGCGCGTGCCGCCTTCCTGCATGCCTTGCACGCCTTCGTCCCAGCCCCGGATCACCATGCCGCCGCCGAGCTCGAACTCGAACGGATCGCCGCGGTCCTTGCTCGAATCGAACTTCGCTCCCTTTACGCCGTTCTGGTAGAGCCAGCCGGTGTAGTGGACGGAGACGGTCCGGCCGGCCTCGGCGCGCTTGCCGCTGCCGACGAGGGTGTCGTCGTACTGGAGCCCGGAGGCGGTCGTCTGCATGGAAATCCTCTGGTGTCTGCGGGGAGGGGTCGCCCGGCGCGCGAGCCGCTCATCATGCCCGATAGCGTTCGGGTCGCGTCAACGCTTCGTCGATGCGTTTGCGCCAGCAGCAGAGCGCGGCATCGAGCCAGTCAGCAGGCTTCGTGCCCCGCGCGTCGAGGCCGAGCGCGCTGCCGGCGTCGCGCAAGGCGGCGATCGGATCGTCGAGCAGGAGCGGCGTCGCACCGGTCTGCTTCGACAGTTTCGCGCCGTCGGCGGTGCGAACGAGCGGCGTGTGCAGGTAACGAGGCGTCGGCAGCCCGAGCAACCGCTGCAGCAGGATCTGGCGCGCCGTGCTGCCGGCGAGGTCCTCGCCGCGGACGACGTCGGTGACGCCCTGGTCGGCGTCGTCGACGACGACGGCAAGCTGGTACGAGAAAACGTGGTCGGCGCGCTTCAGCACGAAATCGCCGATGTCGCGGGCGACGTTCTGGTGCTGGGGGCCGAGGCGGCGGTCGACCCAGTCGATGCTCGCTTCGCCATTGCCCGACACCGCTTCGACGCGCAGCCGCACCGACCGCGCGGCCTTGCCGTGCAGCCCGTCTCGGCAAGTCCCGGGGTAGGTCGCTTCGCCAGGCGCATCGTCGGCGTCGGCCGGCGGCGCGGCTGCCAGCACCAGGTCTCGCCGGCTGCATGCGCACGGATAGGCGCGTCCTTGCGTTTCCAGCGACCGCAGCGCCGCCAGATACAGAGCGATGCGCTGCGATTGATGCGCGACGGGCCCGTCCGGGCGCAGGCCGCACGTTTCGAGCTGGGCGACGATGGCCTCGGCGGCACCGGCGACGTTGCGCGGCGCGTCTAGGTCATCCATTCGCACCAGCCAGCGGCCGCCATGCGCGCGGGCGTCCAGCCACGACGCGAGGGCGGCGACGAGCGAGCCGGCATGGAGCAACCCGGTGGGCGAGGGCGCGAAGCGACCGACGTAGCGACGTAACGGCTGCCCGCCCGCCGCAGCTGGGCCGGGCAACGCGGCAGCCTTGTCCATCGCCGCAGCTCGCCGGATGCTCAGGCGGCGCCGGGCGCCGCGTCCGTGCCCGCCGAGCCGTGTCGCTCGAGCAGCGCTTGCCGCGTCGTCGCGCCGTCGAGCCGCTCGAGCCACCAGCGCAGCGCCAGCCCGGGCTCGGCCTTGCGCGCGCTGCCGTCGCGGCCGGCCGGCACGCGCCAAACGTAGCCGAGGCGCACGATCGGCTGGGCGCGCTGCACTCTCTTCACGCGCAGGCGCCCGGCGGCGATCGCTTCGCGCGCCATCGGCTCCGGGACGAAGCCGCAGCCGACCCCGCGCGACAAGGCGTCGATCTTGGCCTGCATGTCGTTCACGGTGAGGACATCCTGGCCGGCCAGGAGATGGACCGTCATCGGCGCCAGCCGATGCGCGGAATCCGCGACCGCGACGGCGCGATGGCGGACGATCTCGGTGTCGTCGAGCGGCTCGCGCGCGCCCGCGAGCGGGTGATGCGGCGCGACGGCGAAGACGAAGGCGAGCGCGCCGAGGTCCTTCCACGCCAGGCCGCCCGGCAGCTCGCGCTCGCTGCCGACGCCGATCGCGAGGTCGACCTGGCCGGTCACGAGCGCTTCCCACACGCCGCTCATCACCTCCGTGCGCAGGCGCAGCCGGGTCGGCGGCGGCGAGGCAGGTGCGGCCGGGGCGGGAGCCGATCGCGGCGCGCGCGCGCGCACGGTGCACTCGGCATAGAAGTCGCTGCAGAGGTCGAGCAGTGTCGAACGCGAGATGACGTCGTCGACGGCGATGCCAAGCTGCGTCTCCCAGCCGGTGGCGACGCGCTTGACCCGGTTCGCGACGGCGTCCATCTGCTCGAGCAGGTGGCGGCCTTCGTCGAGCAGCTCGCGCCCGGCGGCGGTCAGCGTCGCCTGGCGCGAGCGCCGGTCGAAGAGGAGGACGTCGAGCGCTTCCTCGAGCTGGCGCACGTTGTAGGTCAGCGCCGAAGGCACCTTGCCGAGCACGCGTGCCGCGCCGGCGAAGCTGCCGCTGCGGGCGATGGCGTCCATCATCGTCAGTGCCTCCGGGGTGAGGACGTTGCGCGGAGGGGTCGGTGCAGCGGCGGTGGTCATCGCGCCTTCATCTTATTTGAACGAAGGCTTCACGCCGGCAGCCCTCGTCGGCGGGCGGAAGCCCCTACATTGCTCCTCCATCGGGAGACTTTCATGATCACCGTACGCAAGTCGTCGGAACGCGGCCACGCCGACCACGGCTGGCTCGCCAGCCGGCACAGCTTCTCTTTCGCCGACTATCACGACCCGCGCCACATGGGCTTCGGCAACCTGCGCGTCATCAACGAGGACCGCATCACGCCGGGAAGCGGCTTCGGCACACACGGCCACCGCGACATGGAGATCGTCAGCTACGTGCTGTCCGGCGCGCTCGCGCATCGCGACAGCATCGGCACCGGCGCCCCCGGCAGCGCGGACGGTGTGATCCGCCCCGGCGACGTGCAGCGGATGAGCGCCGGGCGCGGCGTCCAGCACAGCGAATTCAACCACTCGCCCGACCAGACGACGCACTTCCTGCAGATCTGGATCGAGCCGAACCAGCGCGGCATCGCCCCGAGCTACGAGCAGAAGCACTTCGACGACGCGTCCAAGCGCGGCGTGCTGCGCCTGATCGCCTCGCCGGACGGCCGCGACGGCTCGGTGACGCTGCATGCCGACGCGTCGATCTCGGCCGCGCTCGTCGACGGCGCGGAAGCGATCGCGCGCGACATCGACGCCGAGCGAAAGACCTACGCCCAGGTTGTCCGCGGCAGCGTCGACGTCAACGGCGTCCGCCTCGACGCCGGCGATGCGGTCGCGCTGGCCGGCGAGGGCAGGCTTGCGATCACCAACGGTCGCGACGCCGAAGTGCTCGTCTTCGACCTCGCTTGACTCTCTCTCTCTCTCTCTCTCTCTCTCAACCACTCTAGCGACGCTTCCATGACCTCACTGCAAAACACCACGGTGCTCATAGGCCGGATCCTCTTGGGCTTGATCTCCGTCATGTCCGGCTTCGCCAAGATCTCCGGCTTCGATGGCACCGCCGGCTATATCGCCAGTGCGGGCTTGCCTTTGCCGCAGCTGGTCGCGGCGCTGACCATCGTCATCGAGGTCGGTGGCGGTCTGGCGCTCATGGCCGGGCTCTACACGCGCCAGGTTGCCCTCGTTCTCGCCGCCTTCACGCTTCTGGCCGGCGTGATATTCCACAACTTCTGGGCTTTTCCGCAACCCGAGCAGATGGCGCAACAGATCAACTTCCTGAAGAACCTCTCGATCGCCGGCGGCATGCTGGTGCTCGCGGCGTTCGGTCCTGGACGCGCCAGCGTCGACGCGCGGCGGTTTGTCGTTTCGTAGCGGCAACCGGGCGCCAGCGCGCCGTCAGTCCCTGACGTCGCGGGCGAGGCGTACGCCGCTGAACTGCCACTGCGCTTCGGGCGGAAAGAAGTTGCGGTAGCTCGCCCGCACATGACCGGCCGGCGTGGCGCACGAGCCGCCGCGCAACACGAACTGGTTGCACATGAACTTGCCGTTGTATTCGCCGACGGCGCCCGGCAACGGGCGGTAGCCGGGGTAGGTAGGCCGACGGCGTCCATTGATCGAAGGCAACGAAGCGGGCCTCGCGGCGTTCGAGCAGGAAGGTCCCGAAGAACCATGGGGTGTGAGCGAGGTGCCACTTCGCCAGGCTTGCGTCGGCATCGATTGCCCCCGGCAATCCTCGTCCGACAGCGGTGCGGCGAGCGCGAGGCTCGCCGGGCGCCCTTCGCATAGCGGGGGGCGAGCGCGCCCGCAAGTGCGGCGGGCGCGAGTTCCCGCGTTGTCAAGAAGTCTCCTCGCCGCAGGGTCGCGGCCCTACCGAGGCACACCCCGGGCAGGGTAGCCCAAACGCGATTTCCAAGTGTGATTCCGGGTCGGGCAAGAGGCGTGTGCCGCCGATCGCTCTGCCTCGGCACGAAGGGCGCGCTTCCGGCTCTGCTCGGCTCTCTAGAATGCGTCGCATGGCCTTCGTTCACCTGCGCGCCCACACCGAATTCTCGGTTGTCGACGGCACGCTGCGGATCGATGACGCCGTTGCCGCGGCGGCTGCCGATGGCCAAGGCGCGCTCGCGATCACCGACCTCAGCAACCTCTTCGGCGCGGTCAAGTTTTACAGCGCGGCACGGCGTGTCGGCGTCAAGCCGATCATCGGCACCGAGATCTGCATCGCCGCTGCGGCGGGCGAGAAGGCGACCAGTCGCCTCGTCCTCCTGGTGCAGAACCGTGCCGGCTATCTGAACCTGTGCACGCTGCTCTCGCGCGGCTGGCTCGAGAACGCCGCGAGCGGGCACGCTGTCATCGAATGGTCGTGGCTCGTCGAGTGCGCCGAAGGGCTGATCGTCCTCTCCGGGGCCGATCAGGGCGCGCTCGGCCGCGCCCTGATCGCCGGCGACGACGCGCGCGCCGTGCTGCTGGCGCAACGCCTCGCGGCAGCCTTTCCGCGCCGCTTCTACCTCGAGCTGCAGCGCTGCGGTCTGCCGGGCAACGAGGCGCACGTGCGTGCCGCGGTCGAGTTGGCGGCGCGCCTCGGGCTGCCGGTCGTCGCCACGCACGCGGTTCAGTTCCTCGGCCCCGACGATCACGAAGCGCACGAGGCACGGATCTGCGTTGCCGACGGCGAGATGCTCGCCAACCCGCGCCGAGTCAAGCGTTTCAGCCGCGAGCAGTACTTCAAGTCGCAGGCGCAAATGGAGGCGCTGTTCGCCGACCTGCCGAGCGCTCTCGCGAATTCGGTCGAGATCGCCAAGCGCTGCAACATGAGCCTGGTCCTCGGCAAGCCGCAGCTGCCCGACTTCGAGACGCCGCTCGTCGATGGCCGCCGCGTGCCGATGGCGGAGTACTTCCGGATCGCCGCACGCGACGGCCTCGAGGTCAGGCTCGCCCGTCTGTACCCCGATGTCGGCGCGCGCGAGCGCGAGCGGCCGCGCTATGTCGCCCGACTCGATTTCGAGATCGAGACGATTTTGAAGATGGGCTTCCCGGGCTACTTCCTGATCGTCGCCGACTTCATCAACTGGGCGCAGACGCACGGTTGCCCGGTCGGCCCCGGGCGCGGCTCGGGCGCCGGCTCGCTGGTCGCCTATTCGCTCAACATCAC
>JBDSLQ010000328.1:0-3453 GCA_039916285.1 Caldimonas sp. | reverse complement strand
TCGACGGGTCGAGGTCGGCGCTGGAAACTCTTGCCGATCCCGACTCGAACAGCGGTAGCAATCGGGCACCCAGCGTCTTGCCCAGCTCGACGCCCCACTGGTCGAAGCTGTCGATGCCCCAGACGGCGCCCGAGGTGAAGACGCGGTGCTCGTACAGCGCGAGCAGCGCGCCGAGCGAGCTCGGCGTCAGGCGCTCGAGCAGGAGCGTCGTGCTCGGCCGGTTGCCGGGAAAGTCGCGATGCGGCTCGCTGCCGCCGGCTCGCCCCTGCATCAGCGCCTGGCCCTGTGCCAGGCCGTTGGCGAGCAGCATCCGATGCTGGCGCAGTGTCGCCTCCGGCGCAATGCCGCTCGCGGCCGCGCTCGGCTCGCGCAGCAGGATGAAGTCGACCGGCACGACGTCGCTGCCCTGGTGCAGCATCTGGAAGTACGCGTGCTGCGCGTTCGTCCCGGGCTCGCCCCAGACGACCGGGCTGGTCGCAAACGGCAGCGGCGCGCCGCTGCGATCGACGCGCTTGCCGTTGCTCTCCATCTCGAGCTGCTGGAGGTAGGCCGGCAAGCGTTGCAGTGCCTGTGCGTAGGGAGCGACGCAGCGGCTCGTGAAGCGGTGGAAATTGCGATACCAGACGTCGACCAGGCCGAGCAGCATCGGCAGGTTCTTCTCGACCGGCGCCTGCGCGAAGTGCGCGTCCATCGCCTGCGCGCCGGCGAGCAGATCGCGAAAGCGCTCGGCGCCGATCGCGATCGCGATCGGCAGGCCGATCGCCGACCAGAGCGAATATCGGCCGCCGACCCAGTCCCAGAAGCCGAAGGTGCGCGTGATGCCGAAGCGCGCCGCCGCCTCGACGTTGCTCGTCGCGGCGACGAAATGCTCTTCGATCCGCGTCCCGCCCTGGGCGAGGAACCAGGCGCGCGCCGTCTCGGCGTTGGCCATCGTCTCCTGCGTCGTGAAGGTCTTGCTGGCGACGACGAAGAGCGTTTCGGCCGGCGCGAGGCGCGCGAGCACCGACGCCAGGTCGGCGCCGTCGACATTGGCGACGAAGTGGAACGTCAGCCCGGGGTGCGCGAAGGCCGCGAGCGCGCGGACGGCCATCTGCGGGCCGAGGTCGCTGCCGCCGATGCCGATGTTGACGATATGGCGCAGCCCGCCGCCGGATCCGCCGGCCGCACCGGCTCGATCGCGGACCGACTCGGCGAAGGCCAGCATCGCATCGAGGACGGCGTGGACCTCGTCGCCGAACGGCGCGCCGCCGCGCGGCGCCCGCAGGGCGGTGTGGAGGACGGCGCGCCCCTCGGTGTTGTTGATGGCGGCGCCGGCGAGCATCGCATCGCGTTGCGCCTCGACGCCGCATTCGCGCGCCAGGTCGGCGAGGAAGCGCAGCGTCGCCGCGTCGACGAGGTTCTTCGACAGGTCGGCGAACACCTCGGGCGCTTCAACCGACATCGACGTAAAGCGCTGCGGATCACGGCCGAAGGCTTCGCGCAGGTCGAAGTCGCGGCCGTGTGCCTGGTAGTGGCCGGCGAGCGCGGCCCAGGCGGCGGTGCGGTCGCAGCGCGTCGCGGCCGCGGGCGTCGCGTCTTTCGATGGCGAGGTCGTTGCCATTCGAAAGAGAGTGGCCCGCTACAGCCGCTCGACGTAGCCGAACGTCCCGGTCGTCCGCACTTCTTCGGCGGCGGCGCGCAGGCCCGCCATCGCGGCCCGCCAGAGCGAAGTCGCGAGGCTGACGCGGCGGACCCCCGCAGCCTCGAGGTCGGCGAGGTCCCACGACTTGCCTTTCATGCCGACCATGAAATTCACCGGCACGGTGACGGCGGCGCAGACCGCGCGAACGGCGTCGAGATCCGGCAGCGCCGGCGCGAACAGCACGTCGGCACCGGCCGCTTCATACGCCTTCAGGCGTGCGATCGTGTCAGCCAGATCGAGATGACCGCGCAGAAAGTTCTCGGCGCGCGCGGTGATGGAAAACGATGCGAAGGGGAGCGAGCGCGCCGCCTGCACCGCGGCGGCGATTCGTGCCGTCGCGACTTCGAGCGGATAAAGCGGCGCCGACCTGTCGCCCGTGAAGTCCTCGATCGATGCGCCGACGATGCCGGTGGCGCCGGCGAGCCGGATCGTCTCGGCGACCTCGCCGGGGGAATCGCCGAAGCCGTTCTCGAGATCCGCCGACACCGGCAGGTCGGTCGCGGCGGCGATCGCGCTCGCATGCGCGAGCGCCTCGTCGCGCGAGATCTGGCCGTCCTTGCGGCCGAGGACTCCGGCGGCCGCGCCGCTCGACGTCGCGATCGCGGCGAAGCCGAGCTGGGCGAGAAGCTTGGTCGAGCCCGCGTCGTAGGCGTTGGCGATCACGAA
Source organism: Caldimonas sp. (assembly GCA_039916285.1). Classification (GTDB taxonomy): domain Bacteria; phylum Pseudomonadota; class Gammaproteobacteria; order Burkholderiales; family Burkholderiaceae_C; genus Schlegelella_A. The sequence continues at coordinate 1,106 of JBDSLQ010000328.1, read as the reverse complement.
CGCGCCCGGCCCGGCGTGGAGCTCGCGCAGGCGAAGGGCTTTGTCGGCTTGGGAGATGGCCATGCGAACGATCGTATCGCTTCGCCGCGGGATCAGTCCTCGAGCACGGAATGGCCGTGCCGACCGAGCTCGAGGCTGGCGGCGTCACCGGCCTTCATCGCACTGCCCTCGTCGGCGGAGACGACGAAGATCGGACCGAGCTCGGTGTCGAACGTCGTCTCGCGCGAACTGCCGAGGTACGCGGTCTTGGCGACCGTCGCCTCGAGCGCGCCCGCCCCGGCCGCGCGTACCAGCCACGCCTCGGGGCGGACCGCGAGCCTCGTCTTGCCCGGCGCCGGCGGCGACGCCGGTCGGAGGACGAGCGGCCCGAGGCGGATCGTGCCGTCCGGCAGGGCGAGCGCATCGAACAGCATCGCCTCGCCCATGAAGCCGGCGACGAACTCGCTGCGCGGGCTCTCGTACAGCTCGCGCGGCGTTCCCGCCTGCGCGATCCGGCCGCGTTCCATGACGATGATGCGATCGCTGACCGCCATCGCCTCTTCCTGGTCGTGGGTGACATAGGCGACGGTCAGGCCGAGGCGCTGCTGCAGGCCGCGAATCTCCTCGCGCATCGAGCGGCGCAGGCGCGCGTCGAGATTGGAGAGCGGCTCGTCGAAGAGGAGCACCGCCGGCTCGAGGACGAGGGCGCGGGCGAGCGCGACGCGCTGCTGCTGCCCGCCCGACAGCTCGCTCGGCAAGCGCTCGTCGAGATCGACCAGGCCGACCGTCGCCATCGCCGCGCGGGCGCGCTCGCGCGCCTCCTTGCGCGGCAGGCCGGCGACATCGAGTCCGTAGGCGACGTTGGCGATGACCGTCATGTGCGGAAAGAGCGCGTAGCTCTGGAACACCATGCTGACGTCGCGCTCGGAGGCCGGCAGGTCGGTCACGTCGCGGCCGGCGATGACGATGCGGCCGCTCGTCGGCGCCTCGAGGCCGGCGATCATGCGCAGCGTCGTCGTCTTGCCGCAGCCGCTCGGGCCGAGCAGCGTCGTCAGCGAGCCGCGCGGGATGCGGACGCTGACCACATCGACGACGAGCGGCGCGGCCGGGTCGCTGCCGTAGCGCTT
>JBDSLQ010000327.1:0-3593 GCA_039916285.1 Caldimonas sp. | reverse complement strand
ACCGTCTTCGGGCTCAGCATCAGCTCCTCGGCGATGTCGGAGAGGCGCTTGCCGGAAGCGATCATCACCAGCGTCTGCATCTCGCGGTCCGACAGCCTGTCGTGCGCGTTCTCGACCGACGGCGTGGTCAGGCTCTCGACCAGCATCTGCGCGATTTCGGGAGTCACGTACTTGCGGCCTTGGGCGACGGTGCGCACGGCGCTGACGATGAGCGCCGGATCGCCGCCCTTGTTGACGTAGCCGAACGCGCCGGCGCGCAGGGCGCGGATCGCGTACTGGTCCTCGGGGTACATCGAGACCACGAGCACGCGCATCGCCGTGCCTTCGTCCTTCAGGGCGTGCAGCACGTCGAGGCCGCTGCGGCCGGGCAGGTTGATGTCGAGGACGAGCACCTCGGCCGTCTTCTCGCGCATCAGCGCGCGCAGCTCGCCGTAGTCGCCGGCCTCGCCGACGACCTAGATGTCGGGCGCGTCGGAGAGCGTGTCGCGGATGCCGCGCCGGATCAGGGCGTGGTCGTCGCAGAGGAAGACTTTGATCATGGTGCTACCGTAAAAGCGGCAACGGCCGGGCGCCGGGCCGCCCCAAGCCCGGCCGCGCCCCCTCGGGGGGCACCGACCGCAGGGAGCGTGGGGGCTCCATCACACGTCCGCCCACTGGCTCGGGTCGTAGGACTTGTCGGGAGGCTCGGGGATGTAGGCGCTGTCGGAAATATCGAGCGGGACCGAAAGGATCAACGTCGTGCCGTGCGGGCCGCTCGACAGATCGATCCAGCCGCCGACCGTCTTGGCCCGCTCGTGCAGGCCGCGGATGCCGAACGATCGCGCCTTGGCGAGATCGTCCTCGCTGACGCCGCGGCCGTTGTCGCTGATCTCCAGCGAGAGCACGCCGCCGGCGAGCGAAAGGTCGATCTGCACCCGCGTTGCCTGCGCGTGCTTGCTGATGTTGGTGAGCCCCTCCTGCGCCGTTCGATAGGCCACCAGGGGCACGCCCGACGGCAGTTCGAGCGGCTGCCGGGGCAGGCGGATCTGGCATTCGACGCCGGTCCTGCGCTCGTAGCGAAGCGCGATCCAGTGCAGCGCCGCCGCCAGGCCCTGCTCGAGGATCGCAGGGCGCAGGTTGTGCATGATTCGCTGGCTCGATTCGACCGCGTGCGTCACCGTCTCGAGCGCCGACTGGACGCGCGAAACGATCTGCGGCGAGCTCGAGTGGCGCGCGATCCAGGCGAGGTCGAACTTGAGCGCCGTCAGCGATCCGCCGACGTCGTCGTGGATCTCGCGCGCGATCGCGGCGCGCTCTTGCTCGACGCTGGTCTGCAAATGCTGGGCGAGCTCGTGCAGCCGCTGCTTCGAGGCGACCAGGTCGCGGTCGGCCTTGACCCGCGCGCGCCTCGTCTCCGCCGCGTCGACGGCGTGCAGCAGGGCCGGGACCAGGCGCGCGAGGTGGCTCTTCTGCAGGTAGTCGCTGGCGCCGCTTCGCATCGCCTCGACGGCGGTGTCGTCGCCGATCTCGCCGGAGACGAGAATGAAGGGGATCTCCCGCATGCTCGCCTTCAGCAGCTCGAGCGCGATCAGGCCGGAGAAGCCGGGCAGGTTGTAGTCGGAGACGACGGCGTCCCACGGCTCGTCGAGCGCTTCCAGGAACGCGCTCTCGGAATCGACCCGCCGCGTCTGCGCATTCAGTCCGCCGCGTGCGAGGTGGGCGACGAGCAGCTCGTGATCCAGCTCCGAATCCTCGAGATGGAGGACGCGAAAGACGCGTTCACGACCGGAGGGGGACATTGCGTGAAATTATGCGTCGCAGCACGCGCATCGGCCGTCGCCGCAGCACCGGCATCGCCCAACATGACAAGTCCTGCACGCCTTGGCGACTGTCGTCGCGGCGCAGTGTCCCGGTACGCGTCCGGCGTGACAGCGGCGCGCGGTCGCCGCCGCGAAACCTCAGTCCGCTGCCTGCCTCAGCGTCAGCACGACCGGCCGCGTCAGCACTTCGCGCAAGCCCCACCAGCCGGCGGCGAGCGCGAGCACCGCGCCGGCGGCCGCGCCGAGAAGCGGAACCAGTGGCGATGGATTCCAGTTGAACTCGAAGACAAAGCGCGCCAACGCCCAACTGACGGCGATGGCGGCGAGCGACGCGAGCAAACCGGCGAGCGCGCCGACGCCGAGCAGCTCGGCGCGCTGCACCTGCGCGAGGAGCTTGCCGCTCGCACCGAGCGCGCGCATGACGGCAAATTCGCGCGCCCGCGACTCGCGCGTCGCGCTGACAGCGGCGAAGAGGACCACCAGGCCGGCGGCGAGCGTGAAGCCGAACAGGAACTCGACCGCGCGGACGACCTGGTCGAGAACGCGCTGGACCTGGGCGATCGATGCCGAGACATCGATCGAGGTGATGTTCGGGAAGTCGCGGCTGATCGCGTTGTCGAAGCCGGCGACCTCGGGCGCGCGATAGGCGGCGATGTAGCTGACCGGCGCGTCGACCATCGTCGCGGTCGGGAAGAGGACGAAGAAGTTGACCCGCATCGATGACCAGTCGACCTTTCGCAGGCTGCTGATGCGACCCTCGACAGGCGTGCCGCCGAGGTCGAAGCGGAGGGTGTCGCCGAGCTTCAGGCCGAGCGTTTCGGCAAGGCCCTCCTCGACGCTGAGGCCGTCCTTCTCATCGGTGCTCCAGCGGCCGGCGACGATCGCGTTGTGCGGCGGCAGGGTCGCGCTGTGGCTCAGGTTGAACTCGCGGTCGACGAGGCGGCGAGCGCGCGGGTCGGCGTAGTCGTCTGGCGCGACGGTCCTGCCGCCGACGGCGACCAGGCGGCCGCGAATCATCGGGAACCAGTCGTAGCGCTCGACGCCTGAGGCGCGCAGCTTGGCCTGAAAGGCATCGGCCTGCGGCGGCTGGACGTTGATGACGAAGCGGTTCGGCGCATCCTTCGGCGTCGCCTCGCGCCAGCTCGAGACGAGGTCGGTGCGCAGCAGGGCAAGCAGGACCAGCGCGAGCAGGCCGACCGCGAGCGCCGACACCTGCAGCACGGCGAACGCCGGGCGCGCCGCGAGCTGGCGCGTCGCCAGGATGAGCCAGCGCGGCGCGCGCGCATCGGGCACCGAGCGGCGCAGGACGATGAGGGCGAGCCACGACAGCAGCGCGAACACGCACACCGCGCCGGCGAAGCCGCCGACCGCGATCAGCCCCAGCTTGAGGTCGCTCGACACCGCGAGGAGAAGCGCGGCGAAGCCGAGCGCACCGGCGCCGAGGACGGCGAGCGACGCCGGCTTCATCGCGCCGACGTCGCGGCGGATGACGCGCAGCGGCGGCACGCGAGCGAGCTGCAGCACCGGCGGCAGGCCGAAACCGAACAGCAGCGTGAAGCCGACGCCGGCACCGAACAGCGCCGGCCAGATACCGGGCGGCGGCAGCACGGCCTCCACGAGCCCGGCCAGCAGCCAGACGAAGACGTAGTGGACGACGAATCCGAGCACCAGGCCGGCGACGCTGGCGAGGACGCCGACGAGCGCGAATTCGACCAGGTACTGGAGCGCGATCGTCCGCTGCGGCAGGCCGAGGACGCGGAGCATCGCGCAGTCGTCGAGATGGCGGCCGGCGAA
>JBDSLQ010000326.1:0-2695 GCA_039916285.1 Caldimonas sp. | reverse complement strand
CCGGTGTCGGGCGAAGAGCACCGCGCGCGCATCGACCTGCCGCACGGCTTCGAGTACGAACTCGCCGAGATCGGCTCGGCCAGCAGCCGCTCCACCGGCACCATTCCCCTCGACCTGAAGAACAGCTACGGCCAGTTCGCCCGTCTGCATCTCAACAACAAGGGGCCGGTGCGGCATCGCGCCGTGTGATGACTCCCGCCGGCCAATCGCTGCGGCGCGAGCGCGTCGTCGTCGGCGCGGGGATTTCAGCGCTGGTGCTGCTCGCCTGGGGCTACCTGTGGCAGGGCGCGGGGATGGGCATGTCAGCTCTCGACATGACCGCTCTGGCTCTTTTCCCGCATCTTCAGATTGCCCCGGCCGGCAGCATGGACGCTTCGTGGACGGTGGTCGTCGGGATGTGGTTCGTCATGATGGTCGCCATGATGACGCCCAGCGTGGCGCCGCTGGTGCTGCTGTACGGTGTGGTGCTGCGCCGCCATGCGGGATCGAACCGGCAGGCCCGCGGCATGACGCTGGCGCTGCTCGCCGGCTACCTGGCGACATGGCTGCTCTTTTCGGTCGCCGCAACCGTCATGCAGGAAATGCTCGAGCCTGCCGGGCTGCTGTCGGGAATGATGTTGTGGTCGCGCAGCGCCGCACTGTCGGCCGCGGTGCTGGCAACGGCCGGGCTGTATCAGATGTCGCCGCTCAAGCAAGCGTGCCTTGCGCGCTGCCGCAGCCCGGTGCGCTTTCTCACGGAGCACTGGCGGCCCGGGGTGGCCGGCGCCTTCGGACTTGGCCTGCGCCATGGCGCGTTCTGCGTTGGCTGCTGCGGGATGCTGATGGCGCTGCTGTTCGTCGGCGGGGTGATGAACCTGGTGTGGATCGCCGCGCTCACCGCCCTCGTCCTGACGGAAAAGTTTCTGCCGGCGGGCCCGCGCTTCGGCATGCTCACCGGCGGCGTCCTCATCGTCTGGGCGATTGCCACGCTGCTGGTGTAGGCTGCCGCGCCTCTCTGAGGCGGCACGCCGCGAACCGGTACGCGCGCGACCTTCAGGGCTGCGCTTCTCGCCGCAACCTCGGGCCGCTCGCCACGGTTTCTTTCACCGATTCAACCACCGATGAAGATTGAGCCGCTCCCGCCGACCGAGCGGACGCTGCCGGCCATGCTCGCGCGCGGCGCCGAACGATGGGGCGCACGGCCGCTGCTGGTCTTCGGCTCGCAAGTCTGGTCTCACCGCGACCTGCCGCGGCTCGCCGTCAAGCGCGCCGCCGCGTTGCGCGCGGCCGGCATCGGCCACGGCGACCGCGTCGCGGTGATGTGCTCGAACCGGATCGAGCTGATCGAGACCTTCGTCGCCTGCGGCGTGATCGGCGCGGCGCTGGTGCCGATCAACACCGCGTCGATGGGACCGCAGATCGGCTATCTCTTGCGCGACAGCGCGGCCCGCCTGCTCGTCGTCGAGGGCGGCTTCGCGACGCGCCTCGCGACGTCCGACCTCGAAGGCGCGGCGCTGGGGATGATCTGGGTCATCGGAGATGCCGCTGTCGGGAATGCGGCGATCGATGGCATCGCCTGCAAAGTGTTCCCGCCGCTGGCGGACTTCGCGGATCGGGACGATCCGCCGGCCGGCGGAAGCGAATACGCGCCAACGGTCCTCCCAGCCGACATCCTCGCCATCCTCTACACCTCGGGCACCACCGGCCCGGCCAAGGGCGTGCTCTGCTCGCACGCGCAGTTCCACTGGTGGGGCGTGCACAGCGCCGAGGTCCTCGGCGTCGGCGCGGTCGACGTCCTCTGCACGACGCTGCCACTTTTTCACATCAATGCCCTCAACACCTTCGCCCAGGCCTCGCTTGCCGGCTGCCGCGTCGCCTTCGAGCCGCGCTTCTCGGCGTCGGCGTTCTGGGCGACGATGAAGGGGCGCGAGGCGACCGTCGTCTATCTGCTCGGCGCGATGGTGCCGATCCTGCTCGCGCAGCCGGCATCTGCGGCCGAGCGCGGCCACCTTGTGCGCATCGGCCTCGGCCCCGGCGTTCCGGCGAGCGCTGCGGCGACGTTCCGCGCGCGCACTGGCGTGCCCCTGCTCGAGGGCTACGGCTCGACCGAGACCAACTTCGTCATCGCCAGCGCGCCCGACCGCTCTCGCCCGGGCTGCATGGGCTGGCTGCGGCCCGGCTTCGCCGCCCGCGTCGTCGATGCGAACGACGTCGAGCTGCCGGCCGGCACGGCGGGCGAGCTGCTCCTGCGCGCCGACGAGCCGTTGGCGTTCTCCAGCGGCTACTTCGGCAAGCCCGAGGCGACGGCCCTTGCCCGGCGCAACGGCTGGTTTCACACCGGCGACCGCGTCGTCCGCGACGTCGACGGCTACTTTCGCTTCGTCGACCGTCTCAAGGATGCGATCCGCCGCCGCGGCGAGAACATCTCGTCGTACGAGGTCGAGCAGGTGCTGCAAGGCCATCCGGCGGTGGCGTCGGTCGCGGTCTATCCGGTGCGCTCGGAGCTCGCCGAAGACGAGGTGATGGCGGCACTCGTCGCCCGCCCCGGCGAGACCCTCGAGCCGACCGAGCTGGCGCGCTTCTGCGCGACGCGGCTGCCGTACTTCGCGATCCCGCGCTTCATCGAGATCGTCGCCGACCTGCCGCGCACCGAGAACGGCAAGGTGCAGAAGTACAAGCTGCGCGAGCGCGGCGTGACGGCGCACTCGTGGGATCG
>JBDSLQ010000325.1:0-3369 GCA_039916285.1 Caldimonas sp. | reverse complement strand
ACGAGTCCGAGCGGCTGCTCGCGCGCGAAGCGGCGACCGACCGGACTTATCGCGCGGCGCTCGTCGGCGAGGTCCTGGCTGCGCTCGCGGCGGTCGCCGCGGTGATCGGCTTCACGCTCCTGCTCGCACGCCACCTGCGCGCCCGCGACGAGGCCGAAGCGGTAATTTCGGCGCAGGGCGAGCGCCTGCGCACGACGCTGGCAAGCATCGGCGACGCCGTCATCACGACCGACCTCGGCGCCCGCGTCGCCGACATGAACCCCGTCGCCGAGTTGCTGACCGGCTGGACCAGAGACGAGGCGCGCGGCCAGCCGCTGGAGAGCGTCTTTCGGATCGTAAACGAAGCGAGCCGCGAACCGGTCGTCAACCCGGCCGAGCGCGCGTTGCGCGACGGTGTGACCGTCGGCCTTGCCCACCACACGGTGCTGATCAGGAAAGACGACTCGGAGACGCCGATCGACGACAGCGCGGCGCCGATCCGCGACGCCGAGGGCCGGGTGCACGGCTGCGTCCTGGTCTTTCGCGACATCAGCGAAAGGAAGTCCGCCGAGCGCGAGATCGGCGCAGCGCAGGCGCGGCTGCAGCGCATCGTCACCGACATGGCAATTCCGACCATGGTCTTCGCCGAGGACGGCGACATCATCCTCGTCAACGAGGCGTGGACCTCGATCAGCGGCTACGGCGCCGCCGAGCTGACGACGATCCCGGCGTGGACCAAGGTGGCCTACGGCGCGCGCTCGGAAACGATGAACGGGATCATCGCCTCCTTGTTCGACATCGAGGAGAGCATCGACAACGGCGAGCGCGAAATTTCCGCGGCGAATGGCGAGAAGCGGATCTGGCACTTCGTCACCGCGCCGATCGGCCGCGACGGCAAGGGCCGGCGCATGCTGGTGACCAACGCGATCGACTTCACCGAGCGGCGCCGCCTCGACCAGGTGCTGGCCGAAAAGGAAGCACGCATGCGGCTGGCGATGGACGCCGCGCACTACGGCGGCTGGGAATGGGATCGGTCGAGCGGCGAGATGATCTGGACCGACAAGATGCGCGAGCTGCTAGGGGTCGGCGCGGACGAGCCGACCAGCTTCGCGCTGTTCCAGCAGCGCATTCATCCCGACGACCGGGCCCGGCGCGAGCGCGCCGTCGCCGAGGCCTGGACGACCGGCGTGCACAGCAACGAGTACCGCATCGTCCGTCCCGACGGCGAGGTCCGCTGGGTGTCGTCGCGCGGCCGCGTCATCCGGGGCGCCGACGGCAGCGAGCGCCTGCTCGGCGTGGTCGGAGACATCACCGAGCAGAAAAAGGCGGTCGAGGCGCTCCAGGATGCCGACCGGAGGAAGGACGAGTTCCTTGCGACCCTCGCGCACGAGCTGCGCAATCCGCTCGCGCCGCTGCGGAATTCGCTCGCCATCCTGCAGCGCAGCGCCGACGACCCGGCGACGTTCGAGAAGGCGAGCGGCGTGATGGAGCGCCAGCTGAGCCACCTGGTGCGCCTGATCGACGACTTGCTCGACGTCAGCCGCATCAGCCTCGACAAGCTGACGCTGCGCGTCGAGCTGGCGGACCTCGGCGCTGTCCTCGAGCACGCGGTCGAGGCGAACCGGCCCGCGGCCGAGCGCGCCGGCCACGTCCTCGAAGTGCGCCTGCCCGAGCGCCCGGTCAAGCTGCAGGCCGATCGGGCGCGGCTTTCGCAGGTGTTCAGCAACCTGCTCGGCAACGCCTGCAAGTTCACGCCCGACGGCGGCCGGATCGTCGTCGAGGCGCGTGTCGAGGGCGAGCACGCCGTCGTCAGCGTCGGCGACAACGGCATCGGCATCGCCGCCGGGCAGCTCGGCGGCGTGTTCGAGATGTTCTCGCAGGTCGACAACTCGCTCGAGCGTGCGCAAGGCGGGCTCGGCATCGGCTTGACGCTGGTCAAGCGACTGGTCGAGATGCACCGCGGCACCGTGGTCGCGCGAAGCGCCGGCCTGGGCGAGGGCAGCGAGTTCATCGTCACGCTGCCGCTGGCGCATCGAGCGGCGGACGAGCCCATCGCCGCCAAGCCGTCGGCAACGTCGGCGCCCTCCGGTCGCTTGCGCATGCTCGTCGTCGACGACAACGGCGACAGCGCCGAGAGCCTTGCGCTGCTGCTCTCCCTCGCCGGCCACGAAACGCACGTCGCCTACAGCGGCACGGAAGCTCTGGTGCGCGCCGATGCCCATCGTCCGGATGCCGGGCTGCTCGATCTCGGTCTGCCCGGGCTGAGCGGCTACGAGGTGTGCCGGCGCCTGCGCTCGGCCGCCTGGGCGCGAGAGATTCCGATCGTCGCCATCACCGGGTGGGGCCAGGCCGACGACCGCCAGCGCTCGAAGGATGCGGGCTTCGACGGCCATCTCGTCAAGCCGGTCGCGTTCGGCGAGCTCACGGCCTTGCTCGACGAATCGCTGCGCTAGACTGGACCGAACCCCTCTCGCCGCTTTTTCGACTCCATGCCCATCGCCGACACCGATCTCCTGCGCGCCCTGCAGGCCGTGATCGACCCCGAGACAGGCCGCGACTTCGTCTCCGCCAAGCAGCTCAAGAACCTTCGCGTCGAAGGCGGCGACGTCGCCTTCGACGTCGAGCTCGGCTATCCGGCGCGCTCGCGGATCGACGCGCTGAGGAAGGCGCTGATCGCTGCGGCGCGCGGCGTTGCCGGCGTCGCCAATGTCAGCGTCAACGTCGTCTCGAAGATCGTTCCGCACGCAGTGCAGCGCGGCGTGCAGCTGCTGCCGAACGTGAAGAACATCGTCGCCGTCGCTTCCGGCAAGGGCGGTGTCGGCAAGAGCACGACCGCCGTCAACCTGGCGCTGGCACTCGCCGCGGAAGGCGCGCGCGTCGGCATCCTCGACGCCGACATCTACGGCCCGAGCCAGCCGATGATGATGGGAATCGACGGCCGGCCGGAATCGAGCGACGGCAAGACCATGGAGCCGATGGAGAACTACGGCGTCCAGGTGATGTCGATCGGCTTTCTCGTCGAGCAGGACAACCCGATGATCTGGCGCGGGCCGATGGTCACCCAGGCGTTGGAGCAGCTCCTGCGCCAGACCAACTGGGCCGACCTCGACTACCTGATCGTCGACCTGCCGCCGGGTACCGGCGACATCCAGCTGACGCTCTCGCAGCGCGTCCCGCTCACCGGCGCGGTGATCGTGACGACGCCGCAGGACATCGCCCTGATCGACGCGAAGAAGGGGATCAAGATGTTCGAGAAGGTCGGCGTGCCGATCCTCGGCATCGTCGAGAACATGGCCGTGCACGTGTGCGAGAACTGCGGCCACGTCGAGCACATCTTCGGCGAGGAGGGCGGCAAGCGCATGGCCGCGGAGTACAACATGGACTACCTCG
>JBDSLQ010000324.1:0-3178 GCA_039916285.1 Caldimonas sp. | reverse complement strand
AAAACGTCATCGTCGGCCGGCTGATCCCGGCCGGAACGGGCATGGCGTTCCACGAGGCGAGGAAGGCCAAGGAAGCGATGGACGACGCCGAGCGCCGCGCCATTGCCGTCCAGGAGGCCGAGGAGCTGGCGGCAGTGCAGATGCAGCAGGTCGACGCGGCGAGTGATGCTGCGGCGGCAGCGGCTGCGGCAGCGACCGAGTAAGCGCCCCCGGCCTTCGAGCGATGCGGTCGAAAGGGCAGCCTGTGGGCTGCCCTTTTTTTGGCCGCTTCGGTCGGCGCGCTACGTCGCTCAAGAGACCGACCAGCGCTCGACCGTCGTGATCGAGAGCCCCCAAGCGCTGGCGCGCCGGGCCAGTCGCAGCACTGCGCGGTCGGCGCTCAGGAGGGCGACGGCGCGCACCGCGAGCGCGAGGTCGACGAACTGCTGATCTTCGGCGTCGCTGCAGCGCAGCGAGAGCGGCGCCGGCGGCGGATTGGCAGCGACCGTCGTCGCCCAGCGCTGCCAGCTCTCGCGCACCGAGGCCGCGCCGTCGGGCCACCGGGTGCCGAGGCTGCCGCGCTCGATCACGTGCTCGATCTCGTTGCGCATCGACTCGATCGCGATCCAGCGAACGCGGCTGGCCTTCACGGCCTCGGCCAGCGCAGCGCAGCGCGGGTCGCGGAAATAGAGCCAGTCGAGCACCGCGTTGGTGTCGAGGACGATGCTCGGGACGTGGCCTGTCGCCACGCGATGTCAGGGCGCCGGCGCCACCGCGTCAGGGGCGCCGAAGGTCGCGATCGCCGAATCGAGCGATGGCAAGAACGTGTTCATCTCCCTCTGCGCCCCGGAGGATCGCAAGAGCTGCAACTCGGCCCGCAAGTCCTCGCCGCGCTCGCCGCGTGCGAAACGCACGAGCGCCAGGCCGCGCGCCATGACGAACTCGCTCATCGGCAGCGACTCGTTCGCGGTGTAGGCGCGGATCCGGGCGCATTCGCGCTCTACGCCGGCGCCGTCGCCGAGCTCGAGCAGAGCGTCGATGGCGAGCTCGCGCAGCTGCACATGGTTGTGGCTGACACAGCCCAGCGCGAGCTGCCGTTCGCCTTGCTCGAGCCAGCGGAGGCGCGCCTCGGGATCGGTCTCGACAAGAGCGCACACGCCGTGCAACCAGGGCCCGATGTGGCCCATGCCGTGCTCGCGGCAGATGGCGATCGCCTCCGCCGCGAACCCGCGTGCCCGGTCGCGATCGCCGCGGCGCAGGGCGAGCAGGGCATTCACGCCGAGAAACTGCGCCTCGAAGCGCTTGGCGCCGAGCGTGCGCGCGAGCCCGAGCGCGGCAGCGTTCTCGCGCCCGGACTCGTCGAGCTCGCCTCGGATCAGCCCCTGGCACCAGGCGACGAGCATCCGGGCCATCAGCTCGGCGCGCGGCTGCGAAGCACGCACCGCCAGCTCGATCGCCTCGCGGCCGACGGCGAGCGACGAGGCGATCTCGGCCAGGTGGAGCGCGGTGAAGCCGATCATCGACAGGTTCGCGACCTCGAGCTTGCCGAATCCGTGCTCGCGTGCCAGCTCGACGCATTCGCGAAACTGCTGGTTCGCCGAGCGCATGCGGCCCTGCAGGTAGTAGCCGTCGCCGAGCCCGCCGAGCGCCGCCGCTTCAGCCTGCAAGGAGCCGGCGTCGCGGGCGTGAACCAGTGCCAGTTCGTGGGCGCGCACGCAGTCGGCATCGCGGCCGAGCGGAAAGAGCAGGTTGCCGCGCAGGTGATGCAGGCGCGAGAGCTCGAGCGGCAGCGCCGCGGACGTCGCGAGCGGCTCGGCCTCTTCGAGCGCCGCGAGGCCCTCGGCGATGCGGTCGTTGAGACGCATGCCGGCTGCCATCGCGATCAGCGCCTGGGCACGCTCGCCCGCGCCCGCCGCGGCCTCGATCGCGGCCCGCGCCGCTTCGATCGCGTCGCTCGATCGGCCGAGCTCGACCAGCAGGCGACCGCGTGCCATGAGCAACGCGAAGCGCGTTTCCTGCGCGACCGCGAGCGCCACGCCGCGCTCGACCAGGGCGAGTGCTGCGGCGTGGCGGAACTGCTCGGCCAGGGCGGCGCTCGCGTCGAGGTAGGCGGCGGCGGCGCGCGGATCGTCGGCGCGGTCGAAGTGCTCGGCCGCGAGCACGAGATCGCGCGTCGCGAACCACTCGGCGGCGCGCGCGTGCAGGCCGCGCCGGCGCTTGTGCAGGAGCGAGGCGTAGGCGCCGTCGCGGATGAGGGCATGGCAGAACATGAACTCGCCGCCGTCAGCGCGGACGAGGAAGTTCTCGACCAGCAGCCGGCAGTCGTAGCCGGTCCGGTCGAGGAGCTGGCGCAGCGCTTCGATCGTGAAGCGCTGGCCCAGCACGGCGGCGGCCTGCAGCGCGGTCTTGTCGTCGGTGGCGAGGCGATCCATGCGCGTGTGAACGAGCGCCTGGATCGAGCCCGGCAGGCTCGTCTGCACGGCCGCGCCGGCATCGAGAAGAAGCTGGATCAGGAACAGCGGGTTGCCTTCGGCGCGATCGACGCAGCTCGCGACCAGCGCGGCCGGCATCGTCGACGAGAGCGCGGCGAGGCGGTGCGAGTCGGAGGCGGTGAGCGGGCCCAGGTCGACGCCGATCAGCGGCGCGCCATGGAGCGAGGTGCGCCAGGCGCCCGCGCTCGGGTCGCCGGCGAAGCGCGTCGTCATCACGAGCAGCAGCGGCTGCCGGGCCGCGAGCACGGCGAGCGCTGCCAGACGCTCGAGGGTCCAGGCGTCGGCCCAGTGGATGTCCTCGACGACGAGGAGCAGCGGCGCCTTTGCACCGACGAGAGCGACGATGTCGCAGAACGCATGCAGTGAGCCCTGTTCGCGTGTCGCCGTGCTCATCGCCGCGGCGAGCGCGCGCAACTCGACCTTGGGCGTGACGTCCAGCAGGTCGTGCAGGAAGACGAGTCGATCGGCGGCCATGGGCTCGGCCAGGCTGGCGCGCTCCACGGCGGCGCGGCGCCCGGCTTCGTCGGCGCCGGCGTCGACGCCGAGCACGCTGCGCGCGAGGCTGCGGACCGCGTCGCGCCCGGTCTCGGCGCCGAAGTCGAGCACCGTCGCGCCGTGGCAGGAGAAGCCGAGGTCGCGTGCCGTGGCGACGAACTCGGCGACGAGGCGCGACTTGCCGACGCCGGGGTCGCCGCGGACGATGACGA
>JBDSLQ010000323.1:0-7110 GCA_039916285.1 Caldimonas sp. | reverse complement strand
TCTTCCTGAAGGCCGGCGGCCGGCCCTACATCGCCGGCGACAGGCTGGTCCAGAAGGACCTCGCCGCGACGCTGCGCCAGATCGGCGAGGCCGGCGCGGCCGGCTTCTACAAGGGGCCGGTGGCGCGTGCGATCGTCGCGTCGAGCAGCGCCGGCAGGGGCATCATCACCCAGGCCGACCTCGACCAGTACACCACGCGCGAGCTGGCGCCGATCGAGTGCGACTACCGCGGCTACCGCATCGTCTCGGCGCCGCCGCCGAGCTCGGGCGGCGTCATCATCTGCGAGATCCTCAACGTCCTCGAGGGCTATCCGCTCAAGGACTGGGGCTTTCGCGCGGCGCAGGCGGTGCACGTGCAGATCGAGGCGATGCGCCACGCCTACCTCGACCGCAACAGCTATCTGGGCGACCCGGACTTCGTCAAGAACCCGCTCGACCGCCTGCTCGACAAGGCCTACGCGGCGAAGATCCGCGCTGCGATCGATCCGGCAAGGGCGGCGGTTTCGAAGGACCTCGGACCCGGTGTCGCGCCGCACGAGGGCAGCAACACGACGCACTACTCGATTGTCGACGCCCATGGCAACTCGGTTTCGGTCACCTACACGCTGAACGACTGGTTCGGCGCCAAGGTCACGGCGGCCGAGACCGGCGTCCTGCTCAACAACGAGATGGACGATTTCACCGCCAAGCTCGGCGTTCCCAACATCTACGGCCTGGTCCAGGGCCAGGCCAACGCCATCGCTCCCGGCAAGCGGCCGCTCAGCTCGATGAGCCCGACGATCGTCACCCGGGACGGCCGGCCGGTGATGGTGGTCGGCACGCCGGGCGGCAGCCGCATCATCACGACCGTGTTGCACACGATCATCAACGTGGTCGATTACGGCATGACGGTGCAGGAAGCGGTCGACGCGCCGCGCTTCCACCAGCAGTGGCTGCCCCATCCGACCAACATCGAGCCCTTTGCGCTGAGCCCCGACACACGCAAGATCCTCGAAGGCATGGGCCACGTCTTGAGCACCTCGCAACCGGCCAACCACGTCGCCGCGATCCTGATCGGCGCGCCGTCGCTCGGCGGCAAGCCGGTCGGCAAGAACCGCTTCTACGGCGCCAACGATCCGCGCAGCAACAGCGGGCTGGCCCTCGGCTACTAGGACGACGTTGCGCTCGATTTCCTGGCGCTCGCCGTCTTCGCTGACGACTTCTTGGCGCTTGCGTTCTTCGTCGACGACTTCTTGCCCAAGGATTTCTTAGCCCGCGCCTTTCTCGGCTGGCACCTTGGTGGCTTCCTTGCGCGATAGGCGTCAGAACACGCGGCCCGCGAGCCAAGTGAAGCCGGTGAAGGCCGACCAAGCGGGCGCCGCGCCGCGCAGGCTCCGCGCAGCGCCGGCGTCGAGGACAAGGCGCTTCGAGACGTTGTAGCTCGCCGCCAAGAGGAGCTGGCTCGTCTTGTCGGCGCCACGCCGATGCGTTCCCGACACCTCGCCGACGACCCCCCAGCGCTCGTCGAGCGATCGCGAGAGCGACGCTGCGCCGAGGAGCTGCGTGCGGCCGGTGCCCGCCTCGTTCGCACCGAGCCGTGTCGCCGCCGCGTTGAGGTCGGTGTGCCACGCGCCGAGATCGGCGCTGTAGATCGCGTTCAGTCCCCAGTCGGGCTTGCCGCTACCGCTGCCGAGGCCACGACGCGAGGTCGGTGCGGTCGCCGCCCCTTCCAGGCCGAACGCGCTGTCGTCGTCGACCGCGAAACGGCGCTTGACGACGAAAACGGTGTCGCCGATGCCGCTGGCGCGACTGCCAGCGTCGTCGCGTTGACGAACCCACGCGTCGCTGCCGACGCGAATGCCCCAGTCGGGCGTGAAGGCCAGCTTGAGCGTCACCGGGATGCTGCCGCGGCGGCCGCCGGCGCCGTCGTTCTCGTGCAGGCCGCCCGCTTCGACTTCGAGCCAGCCCGGCGCCGACAGCGCCGCCGGCGTCGACACGCTCGGCCGGTACGGCACGGCCGATGGGGCATCCTCGGCGGCCGCTGCCGCTGCGGCGGCAGCGAACAGGGCCAGCGTCATCGCCGCCTTGCACCGCGCCGCTGCTACGGCGCGCGGCACGTTCGCGCCGCGCCGATTCGAGAGGTCCATTGCCGTCGCTCCGCCCCGACCGTCGAGGCGAAGGACCTTAACCGATGTCGAGATGGCGCTTCATCGCGGCCAAGCCGTGATCGATCATCGCGGCGATCGCGGGCGCGTCGTCGTCGGGCAGGAAGTCGGCGATCCAGACGAAGCGGCTGGCATGGTCGCCGGCGGCGAAGACCTGCGCGCTCGCGTTGTGATGGGTGAGCCGGCCGCCGACAACCGACCATGCGACGCGTTGTCGCGCGGCGTCGACGTCGACGATCAATTCGCGCGCGACCCTGCCGTTTGCGAAGGTGACGATGCGCGCGCCCGGCTCGAGGCGGCAATCGGTGACGAAGCCGGGGGCAAGCGCGTGTGGAGGGCTCCGACGTCCGCCAGCGCATCCCAGACCTCGGCCGACGGCCGCTCGATGACGGCTTCCCGATGAACCGATGTCATTCGCTGTCCTTCCTGTCGTGATTCAAGGCGTCGAGCGTAGGCGTGCGGGCGCCGCGGAGCGTGCCGTTTCCGGACATGTTCAAAGCGCGTTGTTAGGCCGCGATGGACGCGGGCGACCCCCTGGAACACGGGGGTTGACAGGGGGTTTCACCGTCCTATGGTTGCCGGGCTTCGACTCATCGAAACGGAGGAGAAAATGAGCATGGGAATCGGCACACTTCCAGGACGCATCGCCATCTTGACCGGCGCCGCGCTCAGCCTTTGCGTTGCGAGCCAAGCCGCCGCGGCACCCACGTACACCGACGCGGCGACGGCGCCGCTCGCTGCTTCGCCGCCGGCGACGTTCGATCTCGGCACGCACCGGCCGAGCTACATCGGCACCACCGCGAACGAAGGCAATGGCACCGCGCTCGACGGCACCCGGGTCTACTTCTTCGACAACCTCGGCTCGACCGACAATCCGGCGACCGCGCTGCCGTTCAACCTGCTGGTGTGGCAGTTCGCCTCCGCCAAGGACAGCGTGCGGCTCTACACCCACCAGGATCACCTGGTCGGCGCGGCCGACACCGATTTCGAAGCCCAGGACGTCATGGAATACAGCGTCTTCGGCTGCAACGGCGGCGTGGGTGCCTGCAAGGCCGCGGGCGAGTGGACGCTGCTGTCCGATGTGACCGCATTCGCGAACGTGGCGTCGGGCAAGCCGACCTACACCTTCGCCGGAACCGACCCCACGACCATCTACCGCGGCGGCAGCGCCGAGTTCGGCGTCCTGAATGCGTACACGAGGGACTACACCTTCGCGACCGCCTACAACTACTACGGCATCCGCTCAAGCACGGTGTCGTTCATCGCCAACGATGCCGACCCCGAGCTCGATGCCCTGGTCGCCTTCAACCGGGTCGACTTTCCGCCGCCGGCGATCCCGGAGCCCGAGACGTATGCGCTGATGCTCGCCGGCCTGGGCATGCTTGGCGCCTTGGCGCGGCGGCGCAGGCAGGGCGCGCGCGACAGCGCCTGAGTTCGCTCCGCTTCGCAAACAGCCCCGCCCCGGCGGGGCTTTTTCATGGCCGGCGCCGGTGCGTCGGCGGTGCCGCTGGCGCGCCCGGGCTGGCTCCCGGCCCGTAGACTTGCCGCGTGTCCGACGCCCGCGCCCTCGCCGACGACTTCGACCTGAAGCGGCTGCCCGACAGCTTCTACGACGATCCCTACCCGACCTACCGGGCCCTGCGCGAGCACGCGCCGGTGAAGGCCCTGCCGGGCGGCGGTGTGTTCCTGAGCCGCTACGCCGACGTCGTCGCCGTCTACAAGGACACCTCGACCTTCAGCTCCGACAAGCACGAGGAGTTCTCTCCCAAATACGGCGACTCGCCGCTGCTCGAGCACCACACGACGAGCCTCGTCTTCAACGATCCTCCCTTGCACACGCGCGTGCGGCGGCTGATCGCCGGTGCGCTGACGCCACGCCACATTGCGGCGATGGAGCAACGCCTGGTCGAGCGCGTCGACGGCCTGCTCGACGTGATGGCGGCGCGCGAACGCGGCGCGGAGATCGACCTGATCGCCGCCTTCGCGAGCGCGATCCCGGTCGAGGTCATCGGCAACCTGCTCGCCGTGCCGAACGAGGAGCGCGCGCCGCTCCGCGACTGGTCGCTCGCCATCCTCGGCGCCCTCGAGCCGACCCTAAGCGGCGAGCAGATCGAGGGCGGCAACCGCGCGGTGCGTGAATTCCTGGTCTATCTCGAGGGGCTGGTCGAGCGCCGGCGTGCCGAGCCTGGCGATCCCGAGGTCGACGTCCTGACGCGCCTCATCGCCGGCGAGGGCGGCGAGACGCTCAGCGCGCCCGAGCTGCTGCACAACTGCATCTTCCTGCTCAACGCCGGCCACGAGACGACGACCAACCTGATCGGCAACGGCCTGGCGTGCCTGCTCGACTGGCCGGAAGAGAAGGCACGTCTCATCGCCGAGCCCGCGCTCGCGCGCACGGCGGTCGAGGAGTTCCTCCGCTTCGAAAGCTCGAACCAGCTCGGCAACCGCATCACCACGATCGCGACCGAGATCGCCGGCGTGACCCTCGCACCCCGGACGCAGGTGACGATCGGCATCGGCGCCGCCAATCGCGATCCGGAGCATTTCCCCGACCCCGACCGGCTCGACATCGGGCGAACGCCGAACCGCCATGTCGCCTTCGGCTCCGGGATCCACCAGTGCGTCGGCATGGGGCTGGCGCGCCTCGAAGGCCGCGTGGCGATCAGCCGCTTCCTGGCACGCTTCCCGAACTATCGGCTCGCCGCACCGGCGCTGCGGGCGCGGCGCGCGCGCTTTCGCGGCCATGCGCGGCTGCTCGCGATCGTCGATCCGTTGCGTAGGCCCGCCGGGCCGATCGCGCCGACGGCGTGACCGAACCTCCTTTCGTCTCGCGAAACGAGGTCGCCTTGCGAGTCCGCGACAGCAAAAAAAAGCGGAGCCGCAGCTCCGCTTTTTCGAGGTCGACGAACTCAGACCCGCGGCTTGTCGCCCGGCTTGGGATTGACGACTTCGCCGGTGCCCTTGCCGGCGGCACTGCCAGCGACTGCGCCGATCGCCGCGCCAGCCGCCATCCCGACGGGCCCGCCGGCGGCGCCGATCGCCGCACCGGCCAATGCACCGCCGCCCGCGCCGACGCCGGTCGCGAGGTTGTGCTCGGCGAGCCGGTCATCGCGCTTCGGGTTGGCGACTTCGGCCGCTCCCTTGCTCGTGACGCCGCCGACGACGGCGCCCGCGACGGCCCCTGCCGCCATTCCCACCGGCCCGCCCACGGCACCGAGCGCCGCGCCCGTGGCCGCACCTGCGCCGGCACCGACGCCCTTGGCGAGATGGTGATCGCCAAGGTCGTCCTGGGACTTCGGATTGGCGACTTCGCCTGCACCCTTGCCCGCCAGGCCACCGGCCACCGCGCCGATTGCGGCGCCGGCCGCCATGCCGACCGGGCCGCCCACGGCGCCGAGCGCCGCGCCCGTCGCCGCGCCGCCACCGGCGCCCACGCCCGTGCTCAGGTGGTGCTCGCCGAGACGGTCGCCCGCCTTCGGGTTGACGACCTCGGCAGCGCCCTTGCCGGCGAGTCCGCCTGCAACCGCGCCGACGGCAGCACCCGCGACCATTCCCACCGGGCCGGCCGCGGCGCCGATCGTGGCGCCTGTCACCGCCCCCGCCGTCGCGCCGGCGCCGGTTCCGAGGACGTGCTGGCCCTGATGGGCCTGCCACGTGTTTTCGAAGTGGCGCGCGTCGTCGTCGTTGCGCGGCGTGACGCCCATCAGGATGCCGCCGCGCTTGATGCCTTCCTCGTAGTGCTTGACGCGCTCTTCCGGAATGCCGGCTCCGATCAGCGCGCCGATCAGGCCGCCCACGGTGCCGCCCGCGCCGGCTCCGGCAAGGCCCGCCGCGAGCGGCCCTGCGATGACGAGGCCGAGGCCCGGAAGAACGAGCGAGGTGCCGATCGCGGCGATCGCCGCGAGCGTCGCGCCGACCGCGCCGCCGATGCCGGCACCGACTCCCGCTCCCTTCGCTGCCTTGCTGCCGAGCTCGGTCTGCGGCGAGTTTTCGCCCATGAAGTGGCGAGTTCGGGTCTCGTCGCTCATGACGAGGTTGACGTCGTCCTGGCCGTAGCCGCGCGACGAGACCTCGTGATAAGCGCGCTCGGCGCTAAGCCGATCGGGGAAGAGTCCTGTGACCATCTTCGAGCTGGCGGTTTGGTTTTGATTCATGGAGATGTCCTCGTTTGAAGCGTTGGCGAAGCGATCGGGTAAGGCAAAGGCGACTCGGCCGCCCCGGGAATCAGGGCGTTGCAAGCAACCGCCACGGCGGTGGCCAGCGCGAGATGGTCATCCTCTCGATGAAGAGCCCGAGCGCCAGATTAGCGAGGCGGTTTGCACGCGCTGCCATCCGCGATCCCGATGGCATGTAGGCGCAGGCCCCATCGGCGCCGAGCGGCGCCGCGAGCTCGGGCCGTGCTGCTGCCGGCAGCGGCAGCGATCGACTGTCGTCATCGACGGCGTCGAGTCGCGTGGCCCCGATTCAGCGAGCCGTGGTCAGCCGGCCTTGCAGAGCCGATGGCCCTGCGATGATTCGCCGGCAATGGTCGAAAGCGGCTTCGATGAGGCGGCGGTTTGCTTCCGGAGTGCGGAAGCCTGAATGGGCCGACAGCGTGACGTTGACCAGGGTCGTGAGCACGTGGCCCGGCGGCACCGGCTCGATGTCGAAGACGTCCAGGCCGGCGTGCGCGATGTGTCCCGATCGCAGCGCGTCGACGAGCGCGGTCTCGTCGACGAGCGCGCCGCGCGCCGTGTTGACGAGGAGGGCACCGCGCCGCATCGCCGCGATCCGCGCTGCCGAGAGGAAGCCCCGCGTCTCGTCGGTGAGGAGGAGGTGCAGGGAGACCGCGTCGCTTTCGGCGAGGAGGCGCTCGATGGCGACGAATTCGACTCCGCGGACATCGCCCCTGGGAGTGCGGTTCCAGGCGAGCAACTTCATGCCGAGGCCGTGGGCCATCCGCGCAACTTCGGCGGCGATGCCGCCG
>JBDSLQ010000322.1:0-6646 GCA_039916285.1 Caldimonas sp. | reverse complement strand
GCCTGGATGTCGGCCTCGACGCCGACGTCGCAGCGAACCGCCAGGGCGCGAGCGCCGATCGCGCGGGCGACCGTCTCGGCGCGTTCGTGCTGGAGGTCGGCGACGACGACGCCGCGCGCGCCCGCCGCGGCGAACCGCTTCGCGATGGCGGCGCCGATGCCCGAGGCGCCGCCCGTGACGACGGCTACTTTTCCATTGATGTCCATGGCCGGAGGCTACAGGCTAACGGGCATCGGCGACAGTTCGGCGACGCCAGGAGCGTCGTCCGGGACGATGATCACGGCCCACCGCGAGCGACAATCCCGTGCATCCCGCGCCGCATCTCGACAGGAGCAACTCATGTCCCCCCTCAAGCGTCTGCATTCCGGCGCGCGTCTCAGCGACGTCTCGATCCACAACGGCACTGTCTACCTCGCCGGGCAGGTGGCCGGCGACGCCAGCCAGGACGCCGCCGGCCAGACGCGACAGGTGCTCGCCGCCATCGACCGCCTGCTCGGCGAGGCGGGCAGCGACAAGTCGCGCATCCTGATGGCGCAGATCTTCATCGCCGACATGGCCGACTTCGCGGCGATGAACGCCGTCTGGGACCAGTGGGTTCCGGCCGATGCCAAGCCGTGCCGCGCGACCGTGGAGAGCCGGCTCGCCAAGCCGGAGTGGCGGATCGAGATCGTCGTCACCGCCGCGGCCTGATCGACGCGCGCGGAGCTGCTCGCCTCAGCGCTGCAGCTTGTCCTTTGCGTTCTGCGCCTCGATGCGCTCGCGCGCCACCTGCCAGTCGGCGTCGCTCCACTGGCGCAGCTCGTAGAAATTGCCGCCGGTGGCGAGTGCGTTGGCGCCGTCCATGAAGATGCTCTGGCCGGTCAGCCAGTCGCAGACGCCCGGCGCCATCAGGAAGGTCGAGAGGTTCTGCAGCTCGCTCATCCGGCCGGGGCGCGCCATGGGGTTGGTATTCCTGCTGCGCGCGCCGGGCTCTTCACCCGGGTTGAGGCGCTTGCTCATGCCTTCGGTCGGGATCTCGCCCGGGCCGACGGCGTTCAGGCGGATGCCGTGCTTCGCCCACTCGATCGCGAGCGACTTGGTCATCGCCTCGATGCCGGCCTTGCTCATCGCCGAGGGCACGACGTAGGGCGAGCCGTTGTCGACCCAGGTGACGATGATGCTCATCACGTTGCGGTAGGGCAGCGCCGGCGTCCAGGCGCCCGACTTCGCGGCCTCGACCCAGCGCTTGCCGATCGCCTGCGTCACGTAGAAGGTGCCGTGGAAGACGATGTTGGCAATGGCGTCGAATGCGCGCGGCGACAGGCTCTCGGTCGGGGCAACGAAGTTTCCCGCGGCGTTGTTGACGAGCCCGGTGAGCCCGCCCGACTGCCACAGCGATTCGACCATCTCCTCGACCTCCTGGGCGTTGCGGATGTCGACGCCGTAGGTGTCGATGCGGCGCTCGGGGAACGTGGCGCGCCAGGCGGCGGCGGTGTCGTCGCACACCGACTTGCGCCGGCCGCAGATCGCGACGTCGGCGCCGAGGCGCAGGAACTGCTCGGCCATCGCCTGGCCGAGGCCGGTGCCGCCGCCGGTGACGAGGATGCGCTGGCCGGCCAGGAGTCGGGGATCGAACATGGCGCGCCTTCAGTCAGCGGCGGCCTTGTCAGCGGCAGCCTTTTTGGCCTTCGCCGGCGCTGCCGCGGCGACGGCGGGGGGCTCGACCTTGGGCGCGGCCGCGGCCTCTTTGATCACGGCGGCCTCGGCGTAGCGCAGGCCGATCTCAACGCGCGGCCGCCAGCTCGGATCGAGTGCCGTGTTGCGCAGGGCGAGCTGGGCCGAGTCGACGTAGTGCGCCAGGCCGGCGGCATCCATGGCATCGATGCGTCCGGCGAGCGCGAGCTCCTCGTCGGCAGTGAAGGGCGGGAGGGGAGGAAGGATCAGGTCTTTTTTCATCCCCCGAGCTTAGCGCCATTGGCGTGGCGGGCCCCTCACTTGCCGGGAAGGGTCGGGTAGAAGTCGCTCGGCGCCGACGAGGCCGGTGTCGTCCCGGCTGTCCTGCCGGCAGCGGAGCGCGCCTCGACGATGAACAGCATTTCGGCCTCGCGGCGTGCGGCCTGGGCGTCGCGCAGGTCGGACCAGCGACTGTGCAGCCACCAGCCGGCCGTCCCCAGCAGCAACAGGAAGAGAACGCCGAAGCCCATGGATGTCCTCGCTAGCCAACGTCGCCGAAATTCTGCGCAGGCCGTCGCCGCGTCGGTGTGCCGGCTGTCGTCCGGAAGTCACCCTTCGCCCAAGCTGGCGGTGCTGGGGCGCGGGTCAGGCAACTTAAACGCCGGGTTCGAAAAGGGCGAACTCCGCCGCTTGAAATCGATCGCGACGGCCGCCACGTTGCGTTTCGTGAACGCGCTGGCGTCCCGCCTCGCGTGTCCTGACCGGAGAGTCGCATGAAGAAGTTTCTTGTCGGCCTGGCCCTGACCGGACTGTCCGTTCTCGCCTGGGCGCTGCCGACGCTGCAGCAGGTCGAAGCCGAGGTTCGCCAAGGCAACTATGCGCAGGCCGAAACGATGATGCGCGAGGTCGTCGCCGCCAAGCCGGGCAGCGCGAGAGCGCACTACATCTACGCCGAGATCCTGGCGCACGACGGCAAGCTTCAGCTCGCCGCCGAGGAGGCGAAGAAGGCGCGCACGATCGATCCCGACGTGAAGTTCGCCGACCCCGAGAAGTTCCGCACCTTCGAGGCCGCGTTGCTGCGCAAGCTGAGCCCGGCGACGCGGACGCCGGCCTCGCCCGCGACGGCGCAGACCACCACCCCGGCACGAGTCGCACCGGCACAAATGGCGCCGGACCGGGCCGTTTCGAGTCGCGTGGCGCCGGAGCCCGCCGCCGCCGGTCTGCCGGGCTGGATCTGGCTTGCGGGGCTGGCGGCGATCGGCTTCGTCGTCTGGCGCATGTTCTCGCGCAATCGTGCCGCGGCGACGGCCGGCACCGCGGCCGCGCCCGGCGCGGTCCACGGCACGCCGATGCAGGCCGGCGCGCCGGGCGCGCCGTACGGTCCGGGCCAGGTCGGCGCGCCCTACGGTCCCGGCGTTCCGGCAACGCGGCCGGGCAGCGGCATGCTCGGCGTGGGCCTCGGCGCCGCGGGCGGCGTCGCCGCTGGCATGCTCGCGGAGCGCATGCTGAATTCGCGCCGCGAGGGCGGTGCCGATCGCGACACCGGCACGTCGGCCGGACTGTTCGACTCCCCGCAGGACGGCGGGACGTCGGTCGACCTCGACAACCGGCCGATCGATTTCGGCACGGGCGGCAACGACTGGGACGCGGGATCGAGCGACGCCGGCGGTGGCGGTGGCGGCGACGGCGGCGGCTGGGACTGAGCCGGCGTCCGCGGCGGCTGCTCTCAGCCGCTCGCCGGCGCTGAACGCTGCGCCCGCAGCAGGCCGCGCTGCTCGATGAACGCGACGATCTCGCCGAGGCCGTCGCGTGTCTTCAGGTTGGTCATCACGAACGGCTTGGCGCCGCGCATGCGCAGCGTGTCGGCGCGCATCACGTCAAGGCTGGCGCCGACATGCGGCGCGAGATCGGTCTTGTTGATCACGAACAGGTCGCTCTTGGTGATTCCCGGGCCGCCTTTTCTCGGGATCTTCTCGCCCGCAGCGACGTCGATCACATAGATCGTCAGGTCGGAGAGCTCCGGGCTGAAGGTCGCGGCGAGGTTGTCGCCGCCGCTCTCGATGAAGACGATGTCGGCGTCGGGATACCGGGCCAGCATGCGGTCGATCGCCTCGAGGTTGATCGAGGCGTCCTCTCGGATCGCAGTGTGCGGGCAACCGCCGGTCTCGACGCCCATGATGCGGTCGGCGTCGAGCGCGCCGGCGACGGTGAGAAGGCGCTGGTCTTCCTTGGTGTAGATGTCGTTGGTGACGACGACGAGGTCCCAGGTCTCGCGCATCGTCTTGCAGAGCATTTCGACCAGCGTCGTCTTGCCCGACCCGACCGGCCCGCCGACGCCCACGCGCAGCGGCGGCAGCGGGCGGGTGCGGCGGGGAATGTCGTGCAGGGCACTCATGGTCGAGGTCGAGGTCGAGGTGGTGGTGGTCGTGGTGGTGGCGAGGGATCGCGCGCGCGCTGATCAGGAGCGGAACAGGCGCGAGTACTGTTCCTCGTGCTGCGCGGAGAGGATGGCGAGCATCGGTGTGAACGCCTGCAGGTCGCTCGTCGCCATCTCGAGCGCCTTGTCGACAACCTCAGGGATCGCGTCGGCGAGCGCGGCGAGGATGCGCTGCGCCGACGCCTGGCCGAGAGGTACCGCCTTCATCGCTGCCTGCGTCATGTTCTCGGCCCAGCCGCCGGCGAACGTGACGAGGACGTCGCGCGCGCTCGCGCCGCTGTCGGCGGCGGCGAGGGCGAAGGCGACCGGCCAGGTCGGCGCGGGCTGCAGCGCCTCGAGGCGGAGGAGCCGCTCGTCGGCGCTGCCGCGATGGCGCAGCCAGAGCGCCAGCGAGCGACCCATCTGCTCGCACTGGCGCAGCATCTCGCCGGTCTCGCGCGTTGTCGCGAACCAGCGGTTGAGCGTCTCGATGTGACCAGGGTCGCCGCGGCGCCAGGCGGCGAGGGCGCGCGCGACGATTGGAAGGTCGGCGCGCGCGAGGCCGAGCGCGAGTTGGTCGACGAGCCAGCGCTCGGCCGATTTCTCGTCGCTGACGAGGCCCGCGTCGACTGCCGATTCGAGGCCTTCGGAATAGCTGAAGCCGCCGACCGGCAGGCTCGGCGAGGCGAGGCGCATCAGTTGCAGGAGCGAGGCCGGCGAGAGCGCGGCCGTCGCGCCGCTGCGCCGCGCGATCCGGCCAGCGCGCTGCGGCGAACGATCGTGTGCGGCGCGCCGGGCGCGCGTTGCCGGGCTCATCGGCCGGCCTCGTGCGGATGCGCGTGCACGCCGGCAGGATCTTGATCGTGCGCCTCGTGGCGATCGTGGCCGCACCCGTCGTGATGACCGTGACCGTGCACTTGACCGGCCTCGTGCTCGTGGCCGTGGCCGTGGCCGGCGCTGGCATGCCGCGCTGCCCCCGCGTCGTACGCGCCGGCCTCCGGCTCGAACGGCCCGCGCAGGGTCGCCACGGTCAGGCCCATGCGCACGAGCAGCTCTGCGAGCACGTGATCCGGCTCGAGCACGAGGCGATCGCCGCGGACTTCGAGCGGGACGTGGCGGTTGCCGAGGTGGTAGGCGGCCTTGGCGAGAGCGAGCGCTGCGTCGCCCGGCGCCGAACCCGCCGGCGCCGTGACGACCAGGATCGGCTGGTCGAGCGCCTCCACGACGATCAGCGAGCCGTCCTCGCCGACGAGGACGTCGCCGCCGCGAACGGTGCGGCCGCGCGGCAGGAAGACGGCGAGGTGCCGGCCGTCGGAGTCGGCGGCTTCGAAACGGCTCTTCTGTCGCATGTCCCAGTCGATCGCGACGCGGCTCGCGCGCTTCACGACGGCGGGCGCCAGGCCCCGTCCCGCGGCGATCAGTTTGCTGACGATGATGAGCGGCACGTCGAGGCGGGCGGAGTCAGAACAGGAAGTAGCGCTGCGCGAGCGGCAGCACCGATGCCGGCTCGCACGTCAGCAGCACGCCGTCGGCGCGGACTTCGTAGGTCTGGGCGTCGACGTCGATCTTCGGCGTCGCGCCGTTGAGGACCATGTCGGCCTTGCCGATCTTTCGAGTCGCGCGCACCGCGCGGAGCGGCCGCGTCAAGCCGAGCTTGGCGGCGATGCCGGCGTCGAGCGCGGCTTGCGAGACGAAGTTGACGCACGAGACCGCGAGCGCGGACCCGAACGCGCCGAACATCGGCCGGAAGTGGACCGGCTGCGGTGTCGGAATCGAAGCGCTGGGGTCGCCCATCGCGGCCATCGCGATCATCCCGCCTTTGATGACGAGCGAAGGCTTGGCGGCGAAGAAGGCCGGCTTCCACAGCACCAGGTCGGCCAGCTTGCCCGGCTCGATCGAGCCGACCTCGTGGGCGATGCCTTGTGCGAGCGCCGGATTGATCGTGTACTTGGCGACGTAGCGGCGGACGCGGAAGTTGTCGTTGCGCGAGTCGCGGGCGCAGGGCGCGCCGGCTGCGTCCGGTGCGAGCCAGCCGCGCTGCTGCTTCATCTTGTCGGCCGCCTGCCAGGTGCGAACGATCACCTCGGCGACGCGGCCCATCGCCTGGCTGTCGCTCGACATCATCGAGAACACGCCCATGTCGTGCAGAACGTCCTCGGCGGCGATCGTCTCGCGCCGGATCCGGCTTTCGGCGAAGGCGAGGTCCTCGGCGATGGCCGGGTCGAGGTGATGGCAGACCATCAGCATGTCGAGGTGCTCGTCGACGGTGTTGACGGTGTACGGCATCGTCGGATTGGTCGACGACGGCATGACATTGGCGAGGCCGGCGAGCTTGATGATGTCGGGCGCGTGGCCGCCGCCCGCGCCCTCGGTGTGGAAGGTCGAGATGGCGCGGCCCTTGAACGCGGCGACGGTGTCCTCGACGAAGCCCGATTCGTTGAGCGTGTCGGTGTGGATCGTCACCTGCACGTCGTGGCGCTCGGCGACGGCGAGGCAGTTGTCGATCGCCGCCGGCGTCGTGCCCCAGTCCTCGTGCAGCTTCAGGCCGCAGGCGCCGGCCTCGACCTGCTCGTCGAG
>JBDSLQ010000321.1:0-2782 GCA_039916285.1 Caldimonas sp. | reverse complement strand
GCCGCGGCCGGCGCTCCCCGGGCCGCCGGCGCGGCAGTCGCGCTCGCCCCGGCCTCGAGGCGCAGTATCAGCGTTCCCTCGTTGACCTTGTCGCCGACCACGACCTGCATCTCCTTGACGACGCCTGCGTGGGACGACGGAATCTCCATCGACGCCTTGTCGCTCTCGATCGTGACCAGGCTCTGCTCGACGGCGACCGTGTCGCCGGGCTTGACCAGCACCTCGATCACCGCGACATCGCTGAAGTCGCCGATGTCGGGGACGCGGACATCGACCGTCACAGGAGCACCCGCCGGAAATCGCCGAGCACCTGGATCAGGAAGGCGTTGAAGCGTGCCGCGGCGGCGCCATCGACGACGCGATGGTCCCAGCTGAGCGAGAGCGGCAGGACCAGGCGAGGCTGGAACGCCTTGCCGTCCCACACCGGCTCGGTGGTGCTGCGGCAGACGCCGAGGATGGCGACCTCGGGCGCGTTGATGATCGGCGTGAAGTAGCGCCCGCCGATGCCGCCGAGCGAGGAGATGGAAAAGCACCCGCCGCTCATGTCGCCCGGCGTGAGCTTGCCGTCGCGCGCCTTCTTGGCGAGCTCGCCCATCTCCTGCGAGATCTGGATGACTCCCTTCTTGTCGGCGTCCTTGATCACTGGAACGACCAGGCCGTTGGGCGTGTCGGCCGCGAAGCCGATGTGGAAGTACTGCTTGAGAACGATCTGATCGCCGTCGAGGCTCGAGTTGAACTCCGGAAATTTCTTCAACGCTGCCACAGACGCCTTGATCAGGAACGCGAGCATCGTCACCTTGACGCCGCTCTTTTCGTTCTCCTTGTTGGTCGATACGCGGAACGCCTCGAGGTCGGTGATGTCGGCGTCGTCGTGGTTGGTGACGTGCGGAATCGTCACCCAGTTGCGATGCAGCGCCGGCCCGCTGATCCGCTTGATGCGCGACAAGTCCTTCTTCTCGATCGGTCCGAACTTGGCGAAGTCGACTTGCGGCCACGGCAGCAGGCCGGGCATCGCGCCGCCGGCGGCGGCCGCGGCGGGCGCGCCCTTGCCGGCCTGGGCGAAAGTCTTGGTCTGGCCGGCGAGCACCGCCTTGACGAACGACTGCACGTCCTCCTGCGTGATCCGCCCTTTCGGCCCGCTGCCCTCGACCTCGCCGAGCGGAACGCCGAGCTCGCGGGCGAGCTTCCTGATCGCCGGCGACGCGTGCGGCAGCGCGCCGGTGGGGGCGGCCGGCTCGTGCGCCGGCAGCGCTGCCGTCGGCACCGCCTTTTCGTTGGCGGCGGCCTGCGCCGGCGCGCTCCTAGGGGCCGATCCACCCGCCGCCGCCGGTGCAGGAACGGCAGCAGCTGGTGCCGTGGCAACCCCGCCCGCCGCTCGGACGCGAGCGATCGAGCTGCCTTTCGACACCTTGTCGCCGACCTTGACGAGCACCTCCTCGACCACGCCGGCATGCGACGACGGGATTTCCATCGACGCCTTGTCGCTCTCGACGGTGACGAGGCTCTGCTCGACCGTCACCGAGTCGCCGGCCTTGACCAGGACCTCGATCACCGCGACCTCGGCGAAGTCGCCGATGTCGGGAACGGCGACATCGACGGGTTCCGCCGTGGCCGCGGCAGCCGGCGCCTGTGCCGCACTTGCGGTCTGCGGCTGCGCCAGCTCCGCCGGCGGCCGTGACGCCGCGACGCCTTCGGCGACGAGGACGCCGGGGTCATCGCCGGCTTCCATGGGGGGCGCTCCATTGCCCGCCTCGAGCGTGAGGAGAAGGCTGCCCTCGTTGACCTTGTCGCCGACCTTGACCTTCATCTCCCGGACGACACCTGCCGCACTCGACGGAATTTCCATCGACGCCTTGTCGCTCTCGACCGTGACGAGCGATTGCTCCGCGGCAATGCGGTCACCGGGCTTGACCAGCACCTCGATGACTTCGACGTCCTTGAAATCGCCGATGTCGGGGACCTTGACTTCCAGAGCAGCCATTTGTTGTTCTTCCCGGAGCCCGCCCTCAGGCGTAGAGCGGATTGATCTTGTCGGCGTCGATCTCGTAGCGCGCGATCGCCTCGGCGACCTTTGTCGCCGGAACGCTGCCCTCCTCGGCCAGCGCCTTGAGCGCCGCGATGACGACGTAGTGCCGGTCGACCTCGAAGTGCGCGCGCAGCTTTGTGCGGAAGTCGCTGCGGCCGAAGCCGTCGGTGCCGAGCACCTTGTAGGCGCGGCCCTTGGGAATGAAGGCGCGGATCTGCTCGGCGTAGTTCTTCATGTAGTCGGTCGAGGCGATCACCGGGCCGCCGTACTTCTCGAGCTGCTGGGCGACGAACGAGACACGCGGCCGCTCGGTCGGATGGAGCAGGTTCCAGCGCTCGACGTCCTGCCCGTCGCGGGCGAGCTGGTTGAAGCTCGGGCAGCTCCACACGTTGGCGGCGATGCCCCAGTCCTTGTCGAGCATGTCGCGGGCAGCGATGCTCTCGCGCAGGATCGTGCCGCTGCCGAGCAGGTTGACGCGCGGCGCCTTCTTCGCGCCCTCCTGCAGCAGGTACATCCCCCTGACGATCTCCTCCTCGCTGCCGTGGCGCAGGCCCGGCTGGGCGTAGTTCTCGTTGAGCAGGGTCAGGTAGAAGTAGACGTTGTCCTGCTGCTCGACCATGCGCACGAGCCCGTGGTGCAGGATCACGCCGACCTCGTGCGCGAACGTCGGGTCGTACGAGATGCAGTTCGGGATCGTGCCGGCGAGGATGTGGCTGTGGCCGTCCTCGTGCTGCAGGCCCTCGCCGTTCAGCGTCG
>JBDSLQ010000320.1:0-16336 GCA_039916285.1 Caldimonas sp. | reverse complement strand
GCGACCCGCTCGCCTACTGGCCGATCGACCGCTGGCAGGTCGATCGGCTCGACGACGAGCGCCGGGCCCACTTCCGGCGCCATTTCGACGACCAGTTCTGGTCCTCGGTGCCGGCTATCGAGGGGGCGCTGGACGCCTGCCATCGGCTCCACGACGCCGGCTTCGACCTGGTCTGCGTATCGGCGCTCGACGCCGAGCACGAGGGGGCACGCCTGCGCAACCTGCGCGAGCACGGCTTTCCGATCGAACGCGTATTCGCCACCGGCAACGCGCCCGGAGAGCGCAGCCCGAAGGCCGACGCGATCGCCTCGCTCGACCCCGAGGCCTTCGTCGACGACTACCTGCCGTACCTGCGCGGCGTTCCCGGCCATGTCCACACGGCGCTCGTGTTGAGGGCGCCCAACGGCAGCCCCAACGAGGGCAGTGAGCTCGCGCTCGCCCGCTCGGTGCACGAAGATCTTCCCGGCTTCGCCGATTTCTGGCTGAAGCGCTGACGATCCTCAGGGCGTCGGCTCGGCGTCCGGGTCGTCCTCTTCGCCGGGCTTGGCTTCGACCCCATACGACTCGCTTGCCCAGGCGCCGAAATCGTTGTTCTTGCAGCGTGGGCTGCAGAACGGCCGGCATGGATTGACGGACGCGTAGACGGCTTCGCCGCCGCAAGTCGGGCAGCGGACGATACGGGGGCTGAACGGCGCATCGGTCATCGATGACCTGCCGCTCACGCGCAAAGCGTGAGCTCGAAGGGGGTCTCGGCCTCGCTCGGGCGCAGCCGCCCGTCGGCCTCCTGGCGCATCAGGCGCACGAGCATCATCAGCCGGTGGCCACTGATCTCTGGAACGAGCTGCAGCGCCTTCTCGATCCGCACCCGCATCAGCTGGTAGACGCGACCGGCGGGCAGGCTCTGCGAGTACTGGCCGGCGATGGCGACCACGCGCTGCGGCGTTCCCGAGTCGCGCAGCAGACCGAGCAGGACCTGCAGCGCTTCGGCGAGCGGCATCAGCGTGCCAACCCACTGGAGCAGGTCGCTGCGCCGGCGCGCCGGCTCGAGCTGCTGCCAGGCGTAGTAGGCCGGCAGGTCGAACTCGCAGGTGCCGCCGGGAATGCTGATGCGGCTCCTGATGCTCATCAGCCATTCGTTGGCCGTGAGCGCCGCGCCGGCCTTGCCCGAGAGCTGGTTGAGGCGCGCGAAGGCCCCGTCGATGCGGCCGAGCATGCCCTCGAGCGCCGCCTCCGAGATCGCGGGGTTGCCGCGATAGCCGTGCAGCTGCAGGCGATGCTTCTCGAGCTCCTTCAGCAGGTCGGACTTGAGGTCGGCGCGCGAGCCGACGTCCATGACCTCGAAGATCGTGCCGAGCGCGTGATGGTGGTCGACCGGTGCGTCGCGCTCGATCAGCTGGCCGAGCCGGTCGAATAGATGCTCGAGTCGGAGCATCGTCCGGATGCTCTCGTTGAACGGGTACTCGTAGACGATCAAGGGGAGGGAGGTCGCAAGGCGTGGACGGGACCGCCGTCAGAGCGGTGGCCGCGCGGATTGTTTCATAGCGAACCGGCGCAGCTCCGCGCGTCCCGTCACCTCCGTGTCGCGAGCGAGGACCCCCAGAGCGCGTGGACTTCGACAGCGAGCTCGGCGAGAGAGAGGCCCTGGTTGTGGATCACTGCGTCGGCGGCGGCGCGACGTGCCGCGCGCGGCGCCTGCTGCGCGATCACGGCGCGTGCCTCCGCCTCGGTCCAGCCCGGCCGGGCGGCGACGCGCTCGACCTGGACGGCCTCGTCGCAATCGACCAGCCAGACGGCATCGACGCGGCTGCGCCAGCGTCCGGATTCGACGAGCAGCGGCACGTCGAAGACGAGCGCCGCGGTGCTAGCGGCGGCGACCTCGGCCTCGCGCTCGACCTCGACGCCGATGAGCGGGTGGAGGATGGCCTCGAGGCGCGTTCGCGTGCCGACATCGTCGAAGGCGGCACGGCGCATCAGCGGCCGGTCGAGGCCGCCGTCGGCGCCGATGAAGGAGGCGCCGAAAACGGTCCGGATGGCGTCGATGGCGGCACCGCCCGGCAGCGTCAGCCGGCGCGCGATGAGATCGGTGTCGATGACCGCGGCGCCGAGGTGGGCGAGCATCGCGCCGACGGTGCTCTTGCCGCTGCCGATGCCGCCGGTGAGACCGATGCGCAAGGCACTCATCCGAGTACGAGCGACGAACGCGGGCCTAGGACCAGCGCAGCCAGCCGAGAACGCGCTCCGGCCCGGCGAACAGGACGACGAGGCCGGCGCCGGCGAGGAACGGGCCGAACGGCACGTAGCGCCCTTCGCGCAAGGAGGACGACATCTTCATCACGATGCCGACGATCGCGCCGATCACCGAGGCGCCGAGGACGATCGGCAGGATCATCTTCCAGCCCAGCCATGCGCCGAGGGCGGCGAGCAGCTTGAAGTCGCCGAAGCCCATGCCTTCCTTGCCGGTCGTCAGCTTGAACAGCCAGTAGACCGACCAGAGCGAGAGGTAGCCGACGATGGCGCCCCAGACCGCCTCGCTGAGCGGGATCGTCCACCCGAGCGCGGCGCTCGCGAGGCCGGCCCAAAGGAGGGGCAGCGTCAGGTTGTCCGGAAGCAGGGTGGTATCCCAGTCGATGCCGGCGAGAGCGACCAGGACGGCGCAGAAGAAGCACCACAGGAAGGCGACCGGCTGGGCGCCGAACCGCCAGCCGACGAGTCCGAACAGGGCGGCGGTGGCCAGCTCGATGATCGGATAGCGGGCCGAGATCGGCGCGCTGCATGCAGAGCAGCGCGCGCGCAGCCAGAGCCAGCTGGCGAGGGGGATGTTCTCGTACCAAGCGATGGCGTGGCCGCATGAGGGGCAGCGCGAGCGCGGCGTCGACAGCGTGATCGCCGGCGTTTCCTCTTGGGCGACGCCGAGCAGGTCGGCACTTTCCATCTTCCAGCCGCGCTCGAGCATGAGCGGCAGGCGATGGATGACGACGTTCAGGAAGCTACCGATGCACAGGCCGAACAGGGCCAGGACGAGGGGCGAGAGGAAGACCTCCGGGATCGGCATCGCCGGCGCGGCGTCAGACCACCTGACCCAGCTTGAAGATCGGCAGGTACATGGAGACGACGATGCCGCCGATCAGCGTGCCGAGGATGACGATGATGAACGGCTCCATCAGGCTCGACAGGCCCTTGACCGCCTCGTCGACCTCGTCTTCGTAGAACTCCGCCGCCTTGCCCAGCATGGCGTCGAGCGAGCCCGATTCCTCGCCGATGGCGCACATCTGCAGCACCATGACGGGGAAGACGCCGGTCGCCTGCATCGAGGTCGTCAGCGCCGAGCCGGTGGAGACGTCCTTCTGGATCTTCTCGGTCGCCTCGGCAAAGACCGCGTTGCCCGAGGCTCCGCCGACGGAATCGAGCGCTTCGACGAGCGGTACGCCGGCCGCGAACATGGTCGAGAGCGTTCGCGTCCAGCGCGCGATCGAGGACTTGTTGACCAGGTCGCCGAAGACCGGGATGCGCAGCAGAAGCCGGTCCATGTACTTCTGCATCTTGGTCGAGCGCCGCCACGATTGCATGAAGAAGTAGGTTCCGCCGCCGATGATGCCGAAGATCAGGTACCAGTACGTGGTGAAGAACTTCGACATCGCGATGACGATGAGGGTCGGCGCCGGCAGGTCGGCGCCGAACGATTTGAAGACGTCCTCGAACGCCGGAATCACGAAGATCATGATGACGGTGAGAACGACGAACGCAACCACCAGCACGGCGACCGGATAGATCAGCGCCGACTTGATCTTGTTCTTGATCGCCATCGTCTTTTCCTGGTAGACGGCAAGGCGATCGAGCAGGGTTTCCAGAATACCGCCCGCTTCGCCGGCCTCGACCAGGTTGCAGTACAGGGCGTCGAAGTAGAGCGGATGCTTGCGGAAGGCGGCCGAAAGGCTGGTGCCGGTCTCCACGTCGGAACGGATGTCGGTGAGCAGGCGCGTCATCCTCGGATTCGTGCTGCCGCGCGCGACGATGTCGAACGACTGGATCAGCGGCACGCCGGCGCGCATCATGGTCGAGAGCTGGCGCGTGAATACGGCGATGTCTTTCTGCTTGATCGCCTTGCCGCCGCTCATGCGGCGCTTCTTCACCTTGTTGACCATCACGCCCTGGCGGCGCAGGCTCGCGCTCACCATCGCCTCGCCCCCGGCGCGCATCTCGCCGCGAACGTTCTTGCCGTTCTTGTCCTTGCCTTCCCACTCGAAGACGATGTCCTTGATTCGACTTTTTGCAGCTACTGCCGTTGCCATACGTCTTCGAGGTCCGAACCCCGCCTTTCGCTTCTCGTTTACTCGTTCGTGACCGAGATCAGTTCTTCGAGTGTCGTCAAGCCGTTGCGAACCTTGAGCAGACCCGACTGGCGCAGGTCACGGACGCCGTCGCGCTGGGCCTGCTCGGCGATGTCCATCGAGCTGCCCGCGCCCAGGATGATCTTCTGGATCTGTTCGTTGATCGGCATGACCTGGTAAATCCCGACGCGGCCCTTGTAACCGTTGTTGCACATCGAACAGCCGACGGCGCGAAACGGCTTCCAGTTGCCGTCGAGATCTTCCGGCTTGAAGCCGGCCTTGAGCATCGCTTCGCGAGGATAGTCGGCCGGCGCCTTGCAGTTCTCGCACAACTTTCGCGCCAGGCGCTGGGCCGTGATCAGCAGCACGCTCGCAGCGATGTTGAAGGCGGCGACGCCCATGTTCGAAAGCCGCGTCAACGTCGTCGGGGCGTCGTTGGTGTGCAGAGTCGACATCACCATGTGGCCGGTCTGGGCCGCCTTGAGGGCGATGTCGGCGGTCTCGAGGTCGCGGATCTCGCCGACCATGATGATGTCTGGATCTTGGCGCAGGAACGACTTGAGGGCGACCGGGAATGTCATGCCGGCGCGGTCGTTGACGTTGACCTGGTTCACTCCGGGCAGGTTGATTTCCGCCGGGTCCTCGACCGTGGCGATGTTCACGCCCGGCTGGTTGAGGATGTTCAGGCAGGTGTAGAGCGAGACAGTCTTGCCGCTGCCGGTCGGGCCGGTGACGAGGACCATGCCATAAGGTCGCTGGATCGCCTTCAGCAGGCGGTCCTTCTCGATCTTCTCGTACCCGAGCGCCTCGATGCCGACCTTGGCACTCGACGGGTCGAGAATCCGGATCACGATCTTCTCGCCGAACAGGGTCGGCAACGTGCTGACGCGGAAGTCGATCGCCTTGTTGCCGAACTTCAGCTTCATGCGGCCGTCCTGCGGCACGCGCTTCTCGGCGATGTCGAGGCGCGAGATGACCTTGATGCGCGCCGACAGCTTGTCCTTGATGGCCAGCGGCGGCTGCGTGATCTCGCGCAACTCGCCGTCGACGCGAAAGCGGACGCGGTAGTGGTACTCGTAGGGTTCGAAATGCAGGTCGGACGCGCGCAGGTTGATCGCGTCGATCAGCATCTTTTGCAGGAAGCGGACGACCGGCGCGTCCTCGACGTCGCTCTGCTCCTGGGTGTCGGCGGGCTGGCTTGTGACGTCGTCCGTGACGTCGAATTCGAAGTCGCCCGACGCGATCGACTCCATCGCCTCGTTGGTGCTCGTCGCTGTCGTCTCGAGCAGCTTGGCGAGCTTGTCGTGCTCAACGATCACCCACTCCGGCGAAAGCTGGGTCGCAAACTTGATCCGCTCGGCGGCTTCCTGATCGGTCGGATCGGCGCCGCCGATGAACAGGCGATTGCCGCGCTTGCCGAGAACGACGACCTGGTACTGCGACGCGAGCTTGGTCTCTATGACGTTGCGCGGCAGCTTGGTGGCGTCGATCGCCGACAGATCAAGCAGCGGCAGGGCGAGCGCCGTCGACAGGGTGTGCGCGAGATCGGCCGAAGACACGCCGCCAGCGCCGATCACGGAAGCGATGAAGCTCGTGCGCTTTTCGCGCGAGGTTCGAACGAGCTCTTCGGCGGTCTTCGGGTTCAGCTTGCCGGCATGGACCAGCACCCTGGCGACGCCGGAGAGGGCGGAGTGCGGTGCATCGGCAAGGGTATCCAACGTGGAGGTGCCCGATCAGTGCTGCGAAAAGCAGACGATCATCGCCGATCCGCCCAGGGCTGTAAACGCCGCGGCCAGAGGGGCGCGGCAACAATTCACACCCTGACGACGACGACGCGAAGGCCGGTATTTTCAGGCGGTCGGCAAGGCGTTGGTCGGGGTGAGAGGATTCGAACCTCCGGCCTCTACGTCCCGAACGTAGCGCTCTACCAGGCTAAGCTACACCCCGATTTCGCCCGTCTTGCCACCTCGGCCGATGCGCCGCCAGCGTTGCGTGGCGACGGATTTCGGTCAGGACGAACGATCGACGGATCGAACCGACAAGTCTAGCAGAGCGTCGCGATAAATCGTCCTCGGCAGCACGTCGAGCGCGATGCGCGCCTTGTCTGCTTCGGCACGGGCGGCATCGCGCGTCGCGTCGATCGCGCCGGTCGCGCGCACGATGGCGACGATCTCGGCCAGCCTCGCCACCTCCCCGTGCTCGATCGCGTGGCGAACGATCGCCCGCTCGCTTGCCGAGCCGCGCTCCATTGCGATCAGCAGCGGCAAGGTCGGCTTGCCTTCGCGCAGGTCGTTGCCGACGTTCTTGCCCAGTTGCTCGGTCGCGCCTTCGTAGTCGAGAAGGTCGTCGACGAGCTGGAAGGCGGTGCCGAGAGCGCGGCCATAGGCCGCGCACGCCTCCTCGGTCGCGCTGTCGGCCTCGGCGAGAACGGCGCCGAGCCGCGCGCTGGCTTCGAAAAGCTTGGCGGTCTTGAAGCGGATGACGCGCAGATAGTCGTCGACGGCGACGTCGGGATCGTGCATGTTCATGAGCTGCAAGACTTCGCCCTCCGCGATCACATTGGTCGCGTCGGCGAGCACCTCGAGGACCCGCATGCGATCCACCGAGACCATCATCTGGAAGGCACGCGAGTAGACGAAATCGCCAACCAGCACGCTCGCCGCGTTGCCGAAAATGGCATTGGCCGTGCTTCGGCCCCGGCGCAGCCCCGACTCGTCGACGACGTCGTCATGGAGCAGCGTCGCGGTGTGTATGAACTCGACCGTCGCCGCCAGCTCGAAGCGCTCGCGGCCGACGAAGCCGAGTGCGCCGGAGAACAGGAGAACGAGGAGCGGCCGGATGCGCTTGCCGCCAGCGCTGATGATGTAGTGGGCGATCTGGTCGATGAGCGCGACCTTGGACGCGAGGCGTCGCTGGATGACGGCATCGACTTGCCGCATCTCCTCGAACATCGGCGCGCTCGCGGCCGCAAGAGGGAGGGGAGGCGGAGGGGAAAGGGCGGTCTGCGGCGGGGGCACGACAAGGCGCATCAGCGCCTCGATTATAGAAAGCGGGCGCGCCGCCAGCAGGGGGCTGGCTTATCTGGGGGCTCCGGGCGCGGCGAGGGTGAGGATGCGGCCTTGGGGTGCTATAGTCACCGGCTTTTCCGGGCCGCCTTGCCAACGCTGCAGGCACTGCTCGAACCGGACCCGAAAGGGGTCCGGCGGCGCCTCCCACGCGGGGCAGTCACACAAGGAATTCAGATGTACGCGGTCATCAAAACCGGTGGCAAACAGTACCGGGTCGCTGCCGGCGAGACGATCAAGGTCGAACGCCTCTCCGCAGACGTAGGCGCGGACGTCACGCTCGACCAGATCGTCGCTCTCGGCAGTGGTGCCGAACTCGTCCTCGGCGCGCCGCTCGTCTCCGGCGCCAGCGTCGTCGCCAGCGTCGTCTCGCACGGGCGCCACCCGAAGGTCCGCATCTTCAAGATGCACAAGCGCAAGCATTACCGCAAGAGCCAGGGCCACCGCCAGTCTTTCACCGAAATCCGCATCAGCGCGGTCAACGCGGCCTGATCCGGCCAGCGTCCAGGAGTTTTCAAATGGCACAGAAAAAGGGCGGTGGCTCGACCCGCAACGGTCGCGACTCGCAGCCGAAGATGCTCGGCGTGAAGGTGTTCGGCGGCCAGGTCGTTCCGGCCGGCTCGATCATCGTCCGTCAGCGTGGCACCAAGTTCCACGCTGGCCCCAATGTCGGCATCGGCCGCGACCACACGCTGTTCGCGCTCGTCGATGGCGAAGTGAGCTATGCCGTCAAGGGCCCGCGCAACCGCCAGACCGTGGCCGTGAAGAGCAGCTGACGCGACGCCTGCTCCGAGACCAAAAGCCCCGCGCGCCGGGGCTTTTTGCTGTCCGCGCCGCGCCGTCGATCGCTCGCCCCGCGAGCAACGCTGAACTACCATGAGCACTCCCTACCAATCGAGCGAGGCTCGCATGAGCTGGAGCGGCATCATCCTCGTCATCGTCGGAGCTCTCCTGCTGGCGAACAATTTCGACCTGCTCCCGCTCGGCTGGCTGCGTCAGTGGTGGCCGGCGATTCTCATCGCCGTCGGCGTGATGTCGCTGGTGCGGCCGGATCGTGGCCGCCGCCGCTCGCGCGACGACGATGCCGTCGATCGTCCCCGCCGCGACGCCGACCCGCGGCCGTGAAATTCGTCGACGAAGCGACGATCGACGTCGTCGCCGGCGACGGCGGCAACGGATGCATGAGCTTTCGGCGCGAGAAATTCATCCCGTTCGGGGGCCCGAATGGCGGCGACGGCGGCCGCGGCGGCAGCGTCTGGGCGCTCGCCGATCGCAACCTGAACACGCTCATCGACTTCCGATACGCACGCCGTCATGAGGCGCGCAATGGCGAGAGCGGGCGCGGCTCCGACCAGTACGGCGCGGCCGCCGAGGACATCGTCATGCGCATGCCGGTCGGCACCATCATCAGCGACGCCGAGACCGGCGAGAAGTTGGCCGAGCTGCTCGAGCACGACGAGAAGGTGCTGATCGCCAAGGGCGGCGACGGCGGCTTCGGCAATCTGCACTTCAAGAGCAGCACCAACCGCGCGCCGCGCCAGAAGACGCCGGGCTGGCCGGGCGAGCACAGGAAGCTGAAGCTCGAGCTGCGCGTGCTCGCCGACGTCGGCCTGCTCGGCATGCCCAACGCCGGCAAGTCGACGCTGATCGCGGCGATCTCGAATGCGCGGCCGAAGATCGCCGACTATCCGTTCACGACGCTGCATCCGAACCTCGGCGTGGTTCGCGTCGCGCCCGAGCAGAGCTTCGTCGTCGCCGACATTCCCGGCCTGATCGAAGGCGCGGCCGAGGGCGCCGGCCTGGGCCATCAGTTCCTGCGGCACCTGCAGCGAACGCGCCTGCTCCTGCACCTCGTCGACTTCGCGCCGTTCGACGACGCCGACCCGGTCGAGCAGGTCCGGGCGATCGTTGCCGAGCTCGAGAAGTACGACCCGGAGCTCGCCGCCAAGCCGCGCTGGATCGTCCTCAACAAGCTCGACATGGTTGCGGCCGACGAGCGCGCGGAGAGGCTGAAGTCCTTCACCAGGCGGCTGCGCTGGAAGGGCCCGGTATTCTCGATCTCGGCGCTCACCCGCGAAGGATGCGAGGGCCTCGTCCGTGCCATTTACGACCACGTCGCTGCGCAGGTACGGCCAGCGGTCGAGGAACACGATCCGCGCTTCGATCCGGTCGGCACCGAAGGCCGGAGATGAGCAAGGTTCTGCGCAACGCGCGCCGGATCGTCGTCAAGGTCGGCTCGAGCCTCGTCACCAACGAAGGCCGCGGCGTCGACCCTGAAGCCGTAGGCGACTGGTGCCGGCAGATGGCGGTGCTGGTGCGCGAGGGCCGCGAGCTGGTGATGGTCTCGAGCGGCGCCATCGTCGAAGGGATGAAGCGGCTCGGCTGGCCGGCGCGGCCGCGTGGCGTGCACGAGCTGCAGGCCGCCGCAGCGGTTGGCCAGATGGGGCTCGTGCAAACATACGAAGCAGCCCTGCGCACGCATGGCATCGGCAGCGCGCAGGTGCTCCTCACCCACGCCGACCTCGCCGACCGCGAGCGCTACCTGAACGCGCGCTCGACGCTCGTCACCTTGCTGGGCCTAGGTGTCGTCCCCGTGATCAACGAGAACGACACCGTCGTCAATGACGAGATCAAGTTCGGCGACAACGACACGCTCGGCGCGCTGGTCACCAACCTGCTCGACGCAGACGCGCTGATCATCCTCACCGACCAGGCCGGCCTCTTCTCGGCCGATCCGCGCCGCGATCCGTCGGCGCACCTGATCGACAGCGGCGCCGCAGGCGACCCAGCGCTCGAGCTGATGGCCGGCGGCGCCGGCTCGGCCCTCGGCCGCGGCGGCATGCTGACCAAGGTGCTCGCAGCGCGACGCGCCGCGCGCAGCGGCGCGAGCACGGTCATCGCGTCGGGACGCGAGCGCGACGTCCTGCTTCGGCTCGCCGCGGGCGAAGACATCGGCACTTCGCTCGTTGCGACGACGGCCAAGGTCGTGGCGCGAAAGCTCTGGATGAGCGATCACCTGCAGCTGCGCGGCGCGGTCGTCGTCGACGAAGGTGCCGCCGCCAAGCTGCGCGACGGCGGCAAGAGCCTGCTGCCGATCGGCGTCGTCAGCGTCGAGGGCGACTTCCATCGTGGCGACGTCATCGCCGTGCGCCGGGCGAGCGGCGAGGAGATCGGCCGCGGCCTCAGCAACTACGGCAGTGCCGAAGCCCGGTTGATCGCGAGGAAGCCCTCGTCGGAAATCGGCAGGCTGCTCGGCTTCACCGGCGAGCCCGAGCTGATCCACCGCGACAACCTCGTGCTCGCCTGAGACGAGCTCAGGCCGTCGGGTCGTTCGTCAGCGGCAGATCCTTGAGCGGCGGCTCGAGCAGATCAGCGGGCGCAGTCGGCAGGCCGCCGTCGTGGGCGAGGGACACCGGCGAGCCGCGGCCCAAGGGCATCGGCAGCAGGCCGTCCGCGCGCCGATGAGAGTGCTCACCGCCATCTTCGCGGTGATGCGGGCGCAGTCCCGAGCGCAGATAGCGGTTGTGCTGCGCACCGCGCGGCAGGAAACGGGCGAGCTCGGTGAGCGCCATCTGATAGACGTCGCGCTTGAACTCGATCACCAGGTCGAGCGGGATCCAGTACTCGTTCCAGCGCCAGGCGTCGAACTCCGGGTGATCGGTGGCGCGCAAGTTCATGTCGCAGTCCCGGCCCGTCAGCTGAAGCAGGAACCAGATCTGCTTCTGGCCACGGTAATGGCCGCGCGCATCGCGTCGGATGAAGTGCGTCGGCACCTCGTAGCGCAGCCAGTCGCGCGTTCGCGCGACAACACGGACATGATCCGGAGTGAGCCCCACTTCTTCGTGGAGCTCGCGGAACATCGCCTGCTCAGGCGTCTCGCCGTAATTGATGCCCCCTTGCGGGAACTGCCAGGAGTGGGTCCGTATTCTCTTGCCCCAGAACACCTGGTTCTTCGGGTTGAGCAGGACGATGCCGACGTTGGGCCTGAACCCATCACGGTCGAGCATAATCAACCTCGATTCTTGCGTTGACCGATTATTGCACCGGCATGACGCGTTTCAAACCCTCGCAGCGCTTGCCGACCGGCGCTCGCCGTCTTCCCGGCGCTTCGCGAGCGCATCCAGCGCCAACGCCACGCCGATGAGAGCCAGCCAGTTCTTCGTCTCGACGCTCAAGGAAGCACCCGCCGATGCCGAGGTCGTGAGTCATCGGCTCATGCAGCGCGCCGGCTTCATCAAGCGCTTGTCGGCCGGCATCTACACGTACATGCCGATGGGCCTGCGCGTCATCCGCAAGATCGAGAATATCGTGCGCGAGGAGATGACCCGCGCCGGCGCGGTGGAGCTGCTGATGCCGGTGGTGCAGCCGGCCGAGCTCTGGCAGGAATCGGGGCGGTTCCAGAAATACGGGCCCGAGCTGATGCGCGTGAAGGACCGGCACGAGCGCGACTTCGTGATCCAGCCGACGAGCGAAGAGGTCATCACCGATATCGCGCGTCAGGAGCTGCGCAGCTACCGCGCCCTGCCGAAGAATTTCTATCACATCCAGACCAAGTTCCGCGACGAGCGGCGACCGCGCTTCGGTGTGATGCGCGGGCGCGAGTTCACCATGAAGGACGCCTACTCGTTCGACCGCGACCTCGACGCCGCGCGAGCGAGCTACGACAAGATGTACGCCGCCTACGTGCGGATCTTCGAGCGCATGGGCCTGGTCTTTCGCGCCGTCGCCGCCGACAACGGCACGATCGGCGGCATCCGCTCTCACGAGTTCCAGGTCATCGCCGACACCGGGGAAGACGCGATCGTCTACAGCCCGGATTCCGACTACGCGGCCAACATCGAGCTTGCCGAAGCCGTCGCGCCGGCCGAGCCGCGGCGTGCGCCGGCCACGGCACTCACGAAGACGCCGACGCCGGGCAAGAGCACGTGCGAAGACGTCGCCACCTTGCTCGGCTTGCCGTTGGCGCAGACCGTGAAGTCGCTCGTCCTCGCCACCGATCCTGCCGATGACGCCGACACGTCGCGCGAGCCGGAGATCTGGCTGCTGCTCGTTCGCGGCGACCATTCGCTCA
The DNA here is from genome assembly GCA_039916285.1 of Caldimonas sp. Classification (GTDB taxonomy): domain Bacteria; phylum Pseudomonadota; class Gammaproteobacteria; order Burkholderiales; family Burkholderiaceae_C; genus Schlegelella_A. Next base: position 3,872 of record JBDSLQ010000320.1, on the reverse strand, counting down.
ACGAGATCAAGGCCGGCAAGGTGCCCGGGCTCGAGCGCGGCTTTCGTTTCGCGACCGGCGCCGAGATCGAGTCGACGTTCGGTTGCAAGCCAGGCTATCTCGGTCCGATCGGTGCGAAGCGACCGACGCGTCTGGTGGTCGATCGGTCGGTCGCGGCGATGAGCGAATTCGTCTGCGGCGCCAACGAGGAAGGCTTCCACTACACCGGTGCCAACTGGGGCCGCGACCTCGCCGAGCCCGGGATGGTCGCCGATATCCGCAACGTCGTTGCCGGTGATCCGTCGCCCGATGGTCGCGGCGTCCTCTCCGTCCAGCGCGGCATCGAGGTCGGCCACGTCTTCCTGCTCGGCTCGTACTACAGCAAGAGCATGAACGCGACCTTCCTCGACGAGAAAGGGCTGCCGCAGCTGTTGCAGATGGGTTGCTACGGCATCGGCATCACGCGCATCGTCGGGGCGGCCATCGAGCAGAACCACGACGGGCGCGGAATGATCTTCCCGGAGGCGATCGCGCCGTTCGCGGTCGTCATCTGCCCGATCGGCTACGACCGCTCGCCAGCGGTGCGCGAAGCGGCCGACGCGCTCCACGCCTCGCTCGAAGGCGACGGCATCGACGTCATCCTCGACGACCGCGGCGAGCGGCCCGGCGCGATGTTCGCCGATTGGGAGCTGATCGGCGTGCCGCACCGCGTCGTCCTCTCGGACCGCGGCCTGAAAGGCGGCGAGGTCGAGTACCAGGGGCGGCGCGATGCCGGCGCTGCCAACGTCCAGGCCACCGACTCGCTTGCCTTCCTGAAGGGCAAGCTCGCCGCATGACCGGCCAGCTCTCCCGGCGCGGGAGAGAGCGGCGGGCGGTCGTCGCCGCGGCGATCCTCGGTCCCACCGCGGCGGCATGGCCCGACCCGTCGCGTGCGGGTACGCAGGCCGAAGAGCCCCTCGCGGATTCGGTCCGCGGTGCGCTCGCGGCGGCGGTCGCCGATGCCGCGCCGCCGAAGCCGAGCTTCACGGACATCGACGAACGTCTCTCCTACCTGCGCTGGCTGGGCGCGATGAGCGATCGCCTGCGCCGGCAGAAGACCGAGCTGGTCACCCGTGTCGAGTTCCTGCAGACGCTCTGGTACGAGGCCAAGCGCTCGGGCCTCGAGCCGGCACTTCTGCTCGGCCTGGTCCAGGTGGAAAGCGGCTTTCGCAAGTACGCCATCAGCGTCGTCGGCGCGCGCGGCTACACCCAGGTGATGCCGTTCTGGATGCGGCTGATCGGCAACGGCGACGTCGGCCGGCTTTTCCACATGCAGACCAACCTGCGCTTCGGCTGCGTCATCCTGCGCCATTACCTGGAGCGCGAGCGCGGCGATCTCTACATGGCGCTCGGCCGCTACAACGGCAGCCGGGGCCGGCCGGAGTATCCCAACGCGGTGTTCGGCGCGCGGCGCGCCTGGGAGATCGGCCCGGCCTGACGCAGCCGGTCGCTACAACCCGGTCCAGGGCTTCGGCGCGGCGCCGGCGACGCCGATCAAAGCGAGCACGCGTTCCACCGTGTCGTCGACGATCTCGTCGATCGTCGTCGGCCGGTGATAGAACGCCGGCAGTGGTGGGAACACGATCGCCCCCATTTCAGTCGCGCTCGTCATGTTGCGCAGGTGGGCGAGGTTGAGCGGCGTTTCGCGCACCATCAGGAGCAGCCTGCGGCGCTCCTTCAGGGTGACGTCGGCAGCCCGCGTCAGCAGGTTGTCCGACAGGCCGTTGGCGATCGCCGCGAGCGACTTCATCGAGCACGGCGCGACGACCATCGCCCGCGACGAGAACGAGCCGCTCGCGATCGCCGCGCCGATGTCCGCCGGGTGATACGACACGTCGGCGAGGGCTTCGAGCGACTTGCGGTCGAGGCCGAGCTCGTGGTGGACGTTGATCAATCCGGCCGCCGTCGCGACCAGGTGCGTCTCGGCACCGGCGCGACGCAGCCGCTCGAGCAGGCGGACGGCGTAGATCGCGCCGGTCGCGCCGGTGACGCCGACGACGATGGGGTCGCGGCTCGCAGTCACTGGTGGACGCGCCTCAGCGCCCGCCGCGGATTCGGCTCAGGCAGCGACGCCGAGGGCCGGTTGCAGCTCGCCAGCCTGGTACATCTCGGTCATGATGTCCGAGCCGCCGACGAATTCGCCGTTGACGTAGAGCTGGGGGATCGTCGGCCAGTCGGAGTAGCCCTTGATGCCCTGGCGGATGTCTTCGTCCTCGAGGACGTTCACCGTCTTCAGGTCAGCGACGCCGCACGCCTTCAGGATCTGGATGGCGCGGCCGGAGAAGCCGCACATGGGAAATTGCGCCGTCCCCTTCATGAAGAGGACGACGCGGTGGTTCTTGACGAGGTCGTCGATGCGCTGGTGAACGTCGCTCATTTTGCGAGCCGCCTTGAGGTGTCGATCCAGCGACTTTACCGGCAAACGCCCGGCGAGCGGCTCAGAAGGAATATGAGACGCCGAGCTGGACGACCGGCGCCAGACGCATGTCGCGGACGACGTCGTCGAGGCTTTGCGAGCCGCCGAAGACGCGCCCGAAGCGAACCACGTTGCCGGGGCTTTGCGACACGACGCCGAGGTCGGCGCTGAAGTGCCAGCCGGTCTTGGCCGACGGGTTGCTGTAGCCGATGCCGATGTAGGGAACGGTCGCGCTCTCGACCGAAGAATCGGCCGCATAGGAAAGCGGTGCGGCAGACGGGCCGAACAGGCGCCGATCGGTGGCGAGAAGGCCGCTCGGGGGCGTCGAGACGGCGCTCAGCCAGGCGCTGCGCGCGCCGACCAGGACGCCGCTGGTGGCCCGGAAGCCTCCCGTCGGTTGGACCCGCGCCGCCGCCGAAGAGCCGAAGTAGACGTCGCCGAGGAGACCGACGCTTCCGATCTGCAGGCCGCTGCGCTCGAAGGGGGCGAGATCGGCGCGCCAGCCCGGCGCACCGGGGGCGTAGGCAACCCGGCTCTGGAAGCGCGCCCAAGGAACGCGGTCGGCCTTCGCGGCCAGGCCTTCGCCCTCGCCACGCGCCTCGGCCATCGCCAGCATGGCAGCGACGGTGGTACAGATCCAGAGCACGTTGCGCATGGGAATCTCCTCGATCACGCCGGGTTGCGTCGGCAATTTGAGGGCCGGGATCATCCTAAGCGGGTGCGCCGGAAATTGCTGTTGGGCCGGCGCCTCATTCGACCGGGATCGGGCTGCCACGCGTCTTTTTCACGGGCTGCGCGCCGCCTTTGCGACGGACGGTATGGGTTGTGACCGGTGGTTAAACCGGCGCGAATCGACCGCTTGTCGCGCGTTCGAGCCCGGCCAGGTCGCGCCGGGTCTCGACCTCCGTCAGACCGGCCGCACCCAGCATTGCGCGCACCGCCGCCGCCTGGTCGAAACCATGCTCGACGATGAGCCGTCCTCCCGGGAGGAGCCCCGCGCCGGCGCCTGCCGCGAGCGCACGCAAGGCGCCCAGGCCGTCGCCCCCGGGTGTCAGCGCGAGGGCGGGCTCGAAGCGCAGGGCGGCGAGGTGCGGATCTTGCGCGGCGACGTAGGGCGGGTTGGCCACGGCGATATCGAAACGACGGCCTTCGAGCCCTCGCCACCACCACGCCTCGACGAGCTCGACGGCCAGGCCGAGCCGCTCGGCGTTGCGGCGCGCCACCGCCAGCGCCAAGGTGCTGATGTCGGTCGCGGTGACGTCGGCCCCCGGCTGCGCGTTCTTCAGCGCCAGGGCGATCGCGCCGCTGCCGGTGCCGAGGTCGACGGCGCGAAGCGCGCCGCGTTCGGTCGCTCGGGCCGGATCCGATGCCAGCGCCGCCAGGCATTCGCTGGCCCAGTCGACCAGCAACTCGGTTTCCGGGCGCGGCACGAGCACGT
>JBDSLQ010000319.1:0-3568 GCA_039916285.1 Caldimonas sp. | reverse complement strand
GAGAAGGGCCGGACCAAGATCAAGCTGCCCGACGAGCGGCACGGCGTCCTGTTCGTGTTCCGCGTCTTCAGCCGCATGTCGTACGCGCTGATCCTGTCGGTCAAGGATCCGGTCTCCGCCGGCGACCGCTTCACCCAGCCGTAGACTCGCGTCGGCGGCGGCCCGATCCCGGTCCGCCCGAATCGGCTTCCCGCACCATGCCTCGCGTGGCGACTTCCGCCACCGCGCTGCCCTGTGCCGACCCATGATCGATCGCGAAGAATTTTCGGCGTGGTTGCGCCTGCTCGAGACGCCCGGCCTCGGCCGGGCGTCGGCGCGCGCACTGCTCGCCGCCTTCGGCTCGCCCGAGGCGGTGCTCGGCGCGTCGATCGCAGCGCGCAAGACGATCGTCGCGGCGGGGCCGGCCGCGGCGCTGGCCCGCGTTGGCGAGGAGTTCGAGCCCCGCCTGGCGGCGGGCTGGCATTGGCTGACGAGCGGGAACGACGAAGCGCGTGACGTCGTCGTCGTCGGCGACCCGCGCTACCCGCGTGCGCTGCTCGACAGCGCCGACCCACCGCTCCTGCTTTACGCGAGTGGCCGCGTCGACTTGCTGGATCATCCGGCGATCGCCATCGTCGGCAGCCGCAACGCGACGCCGCAGGGCCTCGACAACGCGCGCGCCTTCGCCGCCCACCTGAGCGGCGCCGGCTGGGTGGTCGTCTCCGGGCTCGCTCTCGGCATCGACGGCGCGGCACATGAAGGCGCGCTGAGCGGCGGCGCCGGGACGATCGCCGTCGTCGGGACGGGCCTCGACCGGGTCTACCCGGCGCGTCACCGCGCGCTCGCCCGAAGGATCGCCGCACAGGGCCTGCTGGTGAGCGAGTTCGCCGTCGGCACGCCGGCGCTTGCCGAGAACTTTCCGATTCGCAACCGCATCATCGCCGGCCTCGCGCAAGGCACCCTGGTCGTCGAGGCGGCCGTGCAATCGGGCTCGCTGATCACGGCGCGGCTCGCCGTCGAGGCCGGCCGGGACGTCTTCGCGATTCCCGGCTCCATCCATTCGCCGCAGTCGCGCGGCTGCCATGCGCTGATCAAGCAAGGCGCCAAGTTGGTCGACAGCGCTGCCGACATCGTCGACGAGCTGTCGCCGCTCGCCCGCGTCGCGCGCATCGCGTCGAGCGTGTCGAATCCGAAGTCGGCACCGGACAGATCGGACCCGGTGCTCGAAGCGCTCGGCTTCGATCCGATCAGCCTCGACGAGCTGATCGCCCGCACCGGGCAGAGCGCTGCCGAGCTGTCGGCGCGACTGCTCGATTTCGAGCTCCAGGGCCGGGTCGCGCGCCTTCCCGGTCAGCGCCTCCAACGCGTCGAGCGCGGCTGAGTCAAGCTCGACGCGCGGGTCGCGCCGGCAGGGGTGCCGTTCGTCCCTGCCGGGACATCGGCGGAAGACCCTGCGGTATAGTCTTTTTCATGTTCGACGTGCTCGTGTACCTCTACGAGAACTACTGGCGTCCCGACGCCTGTCCCGGACACGAGCAGCTGACCAGGAAGCTCACTTCCGTGGGCTTCGAGTCCGACGAGATCGCCGATGCGCTGACCTGGCTGGACGGCGTCGCCGCGGTCGCCCAGGCCAAGGTCGGCGAGCAGCAGGCCGAAAGCATCCGCGTCTACGCGCCGGTCGAGCAGGAGCACCTCGGCGAACAGTCGATCGGCTTCATCGCCTTCCTCGAATCGGCCGGTGTTCTGCCACCGCCGATGCGCGAGATGGTGATCGACCGCGCCAGCGCCATCCCTGGCGGACCGCTCGATCTGGAAGACCTGAAGATCATCGTCCTGATGGTCTTCTGGAGCCTGGGTGAAGAGCCCGATGCGCTGATCCTCGACGAGCTGTTCGTCGACGAGGAAGATCGACTCATTCACTAGCCGTGCCGCCAACCGCGTCATGGCGCGGAGATGGCGAACGTGTCGGCCGTAGTGTCATTGCCGTCGCTGAAGTGACGAACCTTGGAGTTTCGTGAAACGAGCGATCGCTGGATTGCTGGTCGGCTTCGCCGCCCTTCTCGCCTGGCCCGTGACCAGCGAGGCGCAACAAGCGCCGAAGACCGCGCGACTCGGCGTCCTGCTGTTCGGCACGCCGGCCCGAGCGTCTTCCCGTCCTCGCGAGCGAGCTCGCTGCGCTCAAGCCGGATGTCATCTTCGCCCTCGGCGGCGATGTCGCCCCGTTCGCGAAGACGGCGACGAACTCGATCCCCATCGTCATGGCGGTGAGCGTCGACCCGGTTCGCACGGGTCTGGTCGCCAGCCTGGTGAAACCGGGCGCGAACGTGACCGGCGTGACCTTCGTGTCGTCCGATCTGGCCGCCAAGCGGCTGCAGTTCCTCAAGCAGGCCGCGCCGCGGATGGCACGCGTGGCGATCCTGTGGAACCCCGATCACATCGATCCGGAATACAGCGAGACCCAGTCGGCGGGCAAGGCCCTCGGCGTTCGGGTTCAATCGCTAGAGGTCCGGTCGGGCGGCGACTTCGAAGCCGCCTTCCACGCCGCGGCGGCGGAAAGCGCCGAAGCGGTCATCGTCGTGTCGTCGCGGCTGATGACGTTCAACCGGACGCGGATCCAGGATCTTGCTTCGCGCCATCGCCTGCCGGTCGTCGCCGGCTGGGGACCGTGGGCCGAGACCGGTGCGCTCCTCAGCTACGGGCCCGATCTCGACGCCATCGTCGGCCGCGCGGCGATCCACGTTGACCGGATCCTGCGCGGCGCGACCGCGGCGACCCTGCCCGTCGAGCAACCGACCAAGCTCGACCTCATCATTAACCAGAAGACCGCCCATACACTGGGCGTGACGATGCCCTCATCCCTGCTGCTCCAGGCCACGCACGTGGTCGAGTGAAAGGCTGCCTCATCCTAGCGAGTTGACGGACCGGAGGTCCGTCGAACGAGCGCGTTGAACCGGACGCAAGCGTCCGGTTTCAACTAGTTGAGCAGCCGGCTCGGATCCCCGTCGAGCTTGGCCATGGCGCTGCGCGTCGCGCGCACGGTAAGCGCTTCTTCCTGCGCAGGCACCAGCAGCCCCGCCTGCAGGAACGCCGCCAGCCGGTGCTGCTGGAACAGCACGCCGCGGCCTTGCGGCGAAACGAACAGCGTGAGCTGGCGGCGCATTCCCTGCCACGCCAGCTGCATCGCCTCGTTGCGATTGCGGTAGTCGAGCATGTACCAGCCGCCGACCTGCAGCTCGCGCGCCCATGCGAGCATCGCAGGCGTCGGCATCGAGCCCCCTTCGCCGACGACCTCGAGCTCCGAGCTCTCGTGCCCCGACAGGTCCATCACCAGCGACTCGTCGATTTCGACGTCTTCGGCCTCGGGCAGGAGCTCCTCGAGCGTCTCGAGGCGGCCCATCAGCTCCTCGAGGCGCTCGTGCGAAATCGCCGCCGCCTTGGCCGTGAACGCGGCGGCGAGCGAATTGTTGAGGCGCTGGATGTGCTCGTCCTGCTTGGGCACCGGGATGCCGGCTTCGTCCATGCCGTCACGCAGCGTCTTCAGCAAGGGCGGCAGGCGGCGGATCACCTCGGCGCGCTCGGCGCGCGAGAC
>JBDSLQ010000318.1:0-5313 GCA_039916285.1 Caldimonas sp. | reverse complement strand
GGGCAGATGCTCGGCTCGGTGGTCTCGGGCCTCGCCAACGACGTTTTCGGCTGGCACAGCGCGCTCGTCATCGGCGCCGGCGTCGGCGCTGCCGCGGCGGCGATCGCTTGGCTCGCCATGCCGGCCGGCGAAAGCACGGCGGCGAGCCGCGACAGCGGTTCGTTCGCGACGCTCTACGGGCGCGTCCTCGTCAACCCGAAGGCGCCCTGGCTGATCGGCGGCGTCGCCGTCGAAGCGATGCTCTTCTACGGCCTGTTCCCGTACATGGGCGAGCTCCTGCTGGCGACGGCGCGCCCAGCCGACACCGGGATCGCCGGCGTCACCGGCCTCGTCCTCGGCGCATTCGGGATCGGCGGACTCCTCTACGCCTTCAGCGTGCGCGCCTTCCTCCGACTCCTCGGCGTTCGCCGCATGTGCCTGGTCGGCTCCGCGGCGGCCGCGGCAAGCTACGCCGCGCTCGCCTTCGCGCCGTCGTGGTGGCTCGCCGCGCTGGCGATGTTCGTCGCCGGCATCAGCTTCTACATGCTGCACAACTCGATGCAGACCGAGGCGACCGAGCTGGCGCCCTCGGCGCGCGGCTCGGCGGTGGCCCTGTTCGCCTGCGGCTTCTTCATCGGCCAGGGCCTCGGGCCGCTCGTCTTCGGCGCGCTGTTGCATGGCCTGGGCGCGCGCCCGGCACTCGTCGCCATTGCCGCGGCGATCGTCGTTCTCGGCCGGGTCGTCGTCGCCCGCGTCATCGACCGGCTCTCGCCGGCTTGACCGGGCCCGGGCGCCGCCCGGGCGCCGCGATAATCGCGGGCCCGATTCCTGCCCCCTTCGACCTGTGCCCGCCCCCATCGCCCCGCTGCGCATCGCCGCCTATACCGTGACCAGCGCCGCCGGCGCCGGCAAGGCGGCCCTCCATGCGGCGTTGCGCGAGAGCCGCAGCGCCCTCACGCCGAACGACTTCGGGCCGTCGCCGCTCGCGACCTGGATCGGGCGCGTCGCCGGCGTCGAGGCCGCACCGTTGCCCAAGGCGCTCGCGAGCTGGGAGTGCCGCAACAACCGGCTCGCCTGGCTCGGCCTCAACGGCGACGCGTTCATCGACGCCGTGCACGCTGCGCGCGAGCGCCACGGTGCGGCGCGTGTCGCGGTCGTCCTCGGCACCTCGACCTCGAGCATCGGCGCGACCGAAGACGCCTACCGCCACCTCGAAGACGGCGGCTTTCCGGCCGGCAACCGCAACCCGCTCGTCCACACGCCGCACTCGCTCGCCCTCTTCGTCCACGCGGCACTCGAGCTCGAAGGGCCGTGCGTGACGGTCTCGACGGCGTGCTCGTCGAGCGCGAAGGTGTTCGCGACGGCGGAGCGCATGCTCCGCCTCGGCCTGGTCGACGCGGCCGTCGTCGGCGGTGTCGACACGCTGTGCGGCAGCGTCCTGTTCGGCTTCAACGCGCTGCAGCTCGTCTCGCCCGAGCCGTGCCGGCCGTTCGACGCCGAGCGCGGCGGCATCAGCATCGGCGAGGCCGCGGGCTTCGCGCTGATCGAGCGCGACGAGCGCGGCGGCGCGCCGCTCCGCCTGCTCGGCTACGGCGAATCGAGCGACGCGCACCACATGTCGACACCGCATCCCGAAGGCCTGGGCGCCGAGCGCGCCCTCGACGACGCCTTGGCGCGTGCCGGCCTCGACGCGAGCGCGGTCGACCACATCAACCTGCACGGCACGGCGAGCGCGAAGAACGACGAGGTCGAGGCGGCACTGGTGGCGCGCCGCTTCCCGCCGACGACGCATGCCAGCTCGACCAAGGGCGTCACCGGCCATACGCTCGGCGCGGCCGGCATCGTCGAGGCGGCGGCGAGCCTGCTGGCGATCGAGCACGGGCTTCGGCCCGGGACGGTCAACACCCGCGTCCTCGACCCGGTGTGCGGGCCCCAGGTGCGCATCGCCGCGGTGAACGCGCCGGTGCGGATCGCCGCCAGCAATTCGTTCGGCTTCGGCGGAAACAACTGCGTCCTTGTCTTCGGCAGCGGCGACGCAGGTGCGAGAGCATGAGCAACACGGCGCGCGGCGGCAGCTTCTGCGTCGACGGCATCGCCTTCTGGGCGCCGACGCTGCCCGGCTGGGCCGCCGCCCGCGCCGCCTTCCGCGGCGAGGCCGAACCGCTGGCGACGCCGGTCAAGCGACCGGCGCCCGAGATCCTCGCGCCGGCGGAGCGCCGGCGCGCCCCCGACACGGTCGCGCTCGCCCTCGAGGCTGCCGCCGCCGCAGTGCGCGAGTCGGGGCTCGACGCGGCCGCCCTGCCGTCGATCTTCACGTCGGCGCATGGCGACCTCGCGATCAACGACTACATGTGCTCGACGCTGGCGAGCGAGCCCACCTCGATCTCGCCGACCAAGTTCCACAACTCCGTGCACAACGCCGCCGCCGGTTACTGGACGATGGCGACGGGCTGCCACGAAGCGAGCACCGCCCTCAGCGCGTTCGACGCCAGCTTCGGCGCCGGCCTGCTCGAGGCGGCGATCCAGTGCCAGACCGATGCGCGGCCGGTCCTGTTGGTGGCCTTCGACGTCGCCGCGACCGGCGCGCTCGCGTCGGTGACCGAGAGCACGGGCCTGCTCGCCTGTGCCCTGGTGCTGTCGCCACGCGCCGGCGCGCGCACCGTGGCGATGTTCGACTGGTCGCTGGCGGGCGGCGATGGCCGCGCGGCGCCGATTCGCTCGACGGCGGCGCGAAGCGTGGCGGGCAACGCGATGTCGGGCGCGTTGCCGCTGCTCGAAGCGATCGCGACGCCACGAGACGACATGACGGTGTCGTTGTCACTCACGCCGAAGCTCATGCTGATGTTGGCGTCGCGAACTGTCATCGGCAGGGAGGAGCATCGATGACGACCTCGCACCACGACGTCGTCATCACCGGCGGCGGCCTCGCCGGGCTCACGCTCGCGCTGCACCTGAAGCAGCGCTTCGCCGACCTCGACATCCTCGTCCTCGAGCGGCGCGTCCATCCGGTGCCGGTCGCCGCGCACAAGGTCGGCGAGTCGACGGTCGAGATCGGCGCCCACTATTTCGCGGAGGTGCTCGGCCTGCGCGACCACCTCGAGACCGCGCAGCTGAGGAAGTTCGGCTTCCGCTTCTTCTCCTCGGAAGGCCGAAGCGACATCGACGGCGTGACCGAGATCGGCGCCAGCCGGCCCCTCGCCGTGACGAGCTACCAGATCGACCGCGGCATCTTCGAGAACTTCCTCGCCGAGGAGGCGGCTCGGCTCGGCATCGTCTTCGCCGACGGCGCCACGGTGCGCGACGTCATCCTCGCCGGCGACGGCAGCGAGCACCGCGTCGTCTTCCGCCGCGGCGACGCCGAGCACGAGGCCAGTGCGCGCTGGCTCGTCGACGCCTGCGGCCGTGCCGGCCTGGTCAAGAAGAAGCGCGAGCTGGCCGAGCCGAACGGCCACGACGCGAACGCGGTCTGGTTCCGGATTGGTGAGCGGATTGCGATCGACGACTGGTCCGGCGATCCCGAGTGGCGAGCGAAGTGCACCCCGGCGGCGCGGTGGCTGTCGACCAATCACCTCGTCGGCGAAGGCTATTGGGCATGGCTGATCCCGCTTTCCTCGGGATCGCATTCGGTCGGAATCGTCGCCGATGCGAAGCTGCACCCGCTGGCGACGATGAATACCTTCGAAAAGGCGATGGACTGGCTCGGGGCGCATCAGCCGCGTCTGTTCGCTGCGCTCGACGGCAAACGCGAGCTGCTGCAGGACTTCGCCTTTCTGCGCAACTTCTCGTACGGCTGCAAGCAGGTCTTCTCCAGCGAGCGCTGGGCGCTGACCGGCGAAGCCGGTCTCTTCCTCGATCCTTTCTATTCGCCCGGCAGCGATTTCATCGGCATCGCCAACACCTACATCAGCGAGCTGATCGGGCGCGACCGTGCCGGCAAGCCCATCGGCGCGCACGCCGCCGTCTTCGACCAGATCTTCCATTCGTTCTACGAGAGCACGCTCGCGCTTTACGAAGGGCAGTACCCGATCTTCGGCGACCCCGAGGTGCTGCCGGTCAAGGTGATCTGGGACTACACCTACTACTGGGGAGTGCTCGCGCAGTTCTTCTTCCAGCGCCGCCTCGCCGATCTGGCGTCGTTCTCGGTGCTGCGCGAAGAGCTGGCGCATTGCCAGGCGCTGAATGGCGAGGTGCAGGCGCTGCTGCGCGCATGGTCGGCCAGGCGCCCCGGCGCCGGGGTGCCGAATGATGCGGTCATGCTGGACCAGGCGTCGCTGCCTTGGTTCGCAGCGCTGAACGAGAGCCTGCTCGACGCACTCGACGACGGGGCCTTTCGCGAGCGCATCCGCTACTCGACGCGGCAGATGCGTTCGCTCGCCGAAGAAATCGCGGTCCGGGCGACGAGCGGTGGCGCGGACGCTGCGGCGCTTCACCGGCTGCTCGGCGCCGGCGCACCCCTTGGCGCGCTGGACCGCACCGAAGCGCCGATGCTGTTCGCGAGCCCGGGGGAGCGTATTCAGCCAAACCGCTGAGACGACCGAACAACTCCGCACGGAGCCCTGCGAGACCCGGTCCGCGGTGTTCTTGCGATCCCACCCACGCGGAACACGGTCCCCTTCGCCGTCGGCCGATCCTAGGCTGCCTCTCGCCGGCGAACATCTTCAGCATCAAGGAACGACGCGCAGTCCCACACCCTCGCGCACGACTCCGATCGGCGCCGCCGCGTCGAACCCCTGCTCGCGGAACACCGCGATAACCTCCTTGACGCTTTCCGGCGCGCAGCTGACGAGCAGGCCGCCCGATGTCTGCGGGTCGCTGAGCAAGTCGCGCACGACGGGTGGCAACGTGTCGTCAAGCAGCACCTCGACGCCGTAGCCGGCCCAGTTGCGGCCCGACGCGCCGGTCACGAAGCCGTCTCGCGCCATCTCCTCGATGCCCGGCAGCAGGGGCACCTTCGACCACCTGATGGTGATGCCGAGGTTGGCGCCGCGGGCAAGCTCGAGCGCGTGCCCGGCGAGGCCGAAACCCGTGACGTCAGTGATCGCATGCACGCCGGCGAGGTCGGCGAGGGCCACGCCGGGTGTGTTCAGCCGCGTCGTCGTCTCGATCAGGCGCTCGTAGCCGGCAGGGTCGAGGGCATCCTTCTTCAACGCCGCCGACATCACGCCGACGCCGATCGGCTTGCCGAGGACGAGCACGTCGCCGGCCTGGGCGTCGGCGTTGCGGCGGACCTTGCTCGGGTGCACCAGGCCCATGACGACGAGGCCGTAGATCGGCTCGACCGAATCGATGGTGTGGCCGCCGGCAATCGGGATGCCGGCCTGGCGGCAGATCGAC
>JBDSLQ010000317.1:0-3705 GCA_039916285.1 Caldimonas sp. | reverse complement strand
CCAACAACGCCGCGGCACGCTCGAGGAGCACCGCCAGGTCGGCATCGCCGAGCGGCTTCAGCACATGCACCGTCGCCCGCGACAGCAGTGCCGAGTTGACCTCGAACGACGGGTTCTCGGTCGTCGCGCCGATGAACGCGAACAGCCCCGATTCGACATGCGGCAGGAAGGCGTCCTGCTGCGCCTTGTTGAAGCGGTGCACCTCGTCGACGAAGACCACCGTCGCGCGCCCGCCCTTGCGCAACGCTGCGGCCTGCTCGACCGCTTCGCGGATGTCCTTGACGCCGGCCAGCACCGCCGACACGGCGAAGAAGTGGGCACCGGTGGCACCGGCCAGCAAGCGCGCCAGCGTCGTCTTGCCGACACCCGGCGGGCCCCACAGGATCATCGAGTGCAGGCGCCCCGATTCGAAGGCGACGCGCAGCGGCTTGCCGGGGCCGAGCAGGTGGCGCTGGCCGATCACGTCGTCGATCGACTTCGGCCGCAGCCGTTCGGCGAGCGGTGCTGCTGCGGGGTCGGCGAAGCCGAGTTCGAGCGAGGTGGGGGTCACGGTCCGGCCCGGTGACGCGGGCGCTCCGATTCTGCCGCGTCGCCGACGCGACGGCGAAGCGGGACATAAGATGCAAGCGTCGCTCCCTTCGACGTTCCTTCCCTTCGATGACTCCTTCGACATTCGACGCCATCTCCGCCGTGCTCGTGGGCCAGTTCCATGTCGACCCGGCGACGGTGGGGCCGGCGGTCGCGCTCGACCAGCTCGGGCTCGATTCGCTCGCGCTGATGGAGTTCGTGTTCGCGGTCGAGGACCGCTTCGACGTTCGCATTCCCGAGGATCGCCTCGATCCGCGCGAGGCCGGGGTCACGCTCGAGCAGCTCGCGACGTTGCTCGACGAGGCGGTCGCGTTGAAGAAGCGCGGCGATGTCGTCATCGGCTAGGGACAGGGCGGCGGCGCCCGTCGTCGTCAGCGGCAGCGGCGTCGTCAGTCCGATCGGCGTCGGCCTCGCTGCCTTCGAGGAAGCGCTGTTCGCCGGCCGCTCCGCGGTGCGCGCCCATGCGGTCGACTTGCCGGGGCTCGACGTCCCCCTCGTGCCGCTCGCGGCGGCGGAGTTCGACGCGGCGTCGGTGGCGGCTCCGTCGCGGCTGCCGCTCGATCGCGCGACCGCGATGGCACTCGCCGCCGCCGAAGAGGCCGCACGCCACGCCAGGCTCGCCGACGCCAGCGTCGATGGCGAGCGGCTCGGTGTCTTCTGGGGCAGCGGCATGGCCGGAGCGTCGACTTTCGAAATGACGTGCCGCACCGTCTATGCCGAACGCCGCCGCATGCGACCGACGAGCGTCGTCACGACGATGCCGAATGCGCCGACGGCGGAGCTGGCGTTGCGCTTCGGCGCGCGCGGCGCCGCGCTCGCTTATGCCTGCGCGTGCGCGTCGTCAGCGGTCGCCATCGGCGAGGCGATGCGCGCGATTCGCGCCGGCTGGATCGACATCGCGATCGCCGGCGGCAGCGAATCGCTGCTGACGCCGGGGGTCGTCGCGAGCTGGCAGGCGATGCGCGTTCTCGCGCCGCTTGCCCCGGGCGGCGCCGCCGGCGACGCGGCTCGCGCCTGCCGACCTTTTGCGCCGGACCGCACCGGCTTCGCGCTCGGCGAAGCCGCGGCGGCATTCATCCTGGAATCGGCCGAGCACGCGCGCGCGCGCGGCGCGGCGTCGCACTGGCAACTCGCCGGCTATGCGACCAACTGCGACGGCGTCCACATCACCAACCCCGACCCGGCCGGGCAGGCGCGCGCCATGCGCGCCGCGCTCGCCGACGCCGGCCTGGCGCCGGGCGAAATCGGCCACCTCAACGCCCACGGGACGGCGACGCGCGCCGGCGATGCGGCGGAGGCGCAATCGATCGCCGCCGTGTTCGGACCGCACGGCGTGCCGGTGACCGCCACAAAAGCGATACACGGCCACCTGCTCGGCGCCGGCGGCGCCGTCGAGCTGCTCGCCGCCGCCTGCGCCCTCGTTGCCAGGCGGCTGCCGCAGACGGCCAACACCTCGACCGTCGATCCGACGCTCGCGCTCGATCTCGTCACGGGCAGGTCACGCCCCTCCCCTGGCCTGCGTCACGCCATGTCGAACGCGTTCGCATTCGGCGGGACGAACGCCGTGCTCGTGGCGTCGTGCTCGGCCCCGACGGCGGCATCCCCACCCTGAGAAGCTCTCAAGCGCAAGACCGACCGGCCTGCTACTGCTCGATGACGTCGGCGCCCGCCGGGACGGTGAAGCGGAAGGTCTCGGGCGCGATCGCCGCGTTCGCGGCGAAGCCGCTGAAGCGAAGCAGCGACTTCTGGCCGAAGCTGTCGATGATCTCGAGGGCGGCGAGCTCCGCGCCCTTGAAGCCGACGCGCACCGCCTGGAACGCGCCGTCCTTCGCCTTCGGCTTCGCTTCGGCCCACTCGAGGCCGTCTTTCGGCGGCAGGCTGGCGAGGTCGAAGTCGCGCTCGAGCGAGCCGCCGGCGAGCAGCGCCGCCGGCGTCGCGCCGAGTGCGGGGCCGAGCTTTCTCGAGCTCACCTGGTTCAGGTCGGCGTCGTGGATCCAGACCTTCTCGCCGTCGCCGACGATGGTCTGCTCGAACGGCTTCGCGTAGGCGAAGCGAAAGCGGTTGGGGCGCGAGAAGTCGAAGCTGCCGGACGACGACTTCTTCCTCGCCCCGTCGGGCGAGGTCACGGTCTGGGTGAACTCGGCGTGACCGGTCTTGACGTCGCGAACGAAGCTGCGCAGCGTCTCGACCGGATCCGCCGCCCCGGCGAGCGGCGAGGCCAGCGCGGCGGCGAGCGCCAAGCCGAGCCGGAGCGCGCGCTTCATTCCGCGCGCGCCGGGACGAGGAGGTCGCGGTTGCCGTTGGTGGCCATGCTGGTGACGAGTCCGGATTTCTCCATTTGTTCCAGCAATCTCGCCGCCCGGTTGTAGCCGATGCGCAAATGGCGCTGGACGAGAGAGATCGAAGCGCGGCGGTGCTGCAGGACGATGCCGACCGCCTGGTCGTACATCGGGTCGTTCTCGCCGCCGCCGGAGCCGAGGTCGCCGGCGCCGTCGCCGCCGCCTTCGTCGAGGACGCCGCCTTCGAGGATGCCCTCGATGTAGTTCGGCTCGCCCTGGCTCTTCAGGTAGGCGACGACGCGGTGCACTTCCTCGTCGCTCACGAACGCGCCATGGACGCGGATCGGCGCGCCCGTGCCCGACGGCAGGTAGAGCATGTCGCCCATGCCGAGAAGCGCCTCGGCGCCCATCTGGTCGAGGATGGTGCGCGAATCGATCTTGCTCGAGACCTGGAACGAAAGGCGCGTCGGGATGTTGGCCTTGATCAGGCCGGTGATGACGTCGACGCTCGGCCGCTGCGTCGCCAGGATCAGGTGCACGCCCGAGGCGCGCGCCTTCTGCGCCAGGCGCGCGATCAGCTCCTCGATCTTCTTGCCGACGACCATCATCAGGTCGGCGAGCTCGTCGATGACGACGACGATGAAGGGCAGCCGCTCCAGCGGCTCGGGCGACTCCGGCGTCAGGCTGAACGGATTGCCGATCGGCTCGCCCTTCTCCTTCGCGTCGGCGAGCTTCTTGTTGTAGCTGGCGACGTTGCGGACGCCGAGCCGGCTCATCAGCTTGTAGCGCCGCTCCATCTCGCCGACGCCCCAGTTGAGCGCGTTGGCGGCCTGCTTCA
>JBDSLQ010000316.1:0-13241 GCA_039916285.1 Caldimonas sp. | reverse complement strand
TCGAGGGCGTCGCGCAGCTGGTCGTACTCGCTCGCCTCGGTCGGGTAGAGACCGGCGAAGACCTGCGGCTGGATCTCCTTGAAGCCCGGCAGGGGCTCGGTCGCGACGCCGGCGTTGTTGGGCAGCTTCTTCTCGAGCGTGATGGTGTCGCCGACCTTGGCCGCCTGCAGCTCCTTGATGCCGGCGATCAGGAACCCGACCTCGCCGGCCGAGAGCCGCTCACGCTGCACCGAGTTGGGGGTGAAGACGCCGAGCTGGTCGGCGCCGTAGACCGCGTCGCTGGCCATCAGGCGGATCCGCTCGCCGCGGACGAGCCGGCCGTCGACGACGCGTACCAGCATGACGACGCCGACGTAGTTGTCGAACCAGGAGTCGATGATCATGGCCCGCAGCGGGGCATCCGGGTTGCCGCGCGGCGCCGGCATGCGGCGGACGACGGCCTCGAGGATCTCGTCGATGCCCTCCCCGGTCTTGGCGCTGCAAGGGATCGCGTTGTCGGCGTCGATGCCGATGACGTCTTCGATCTCGGCGCGGGCACGGTCCGGGTCGGCCTGTGGCAGGTCCATCTTGTTCAGGACCGGGATCACCTCGACGCCAAGGTCAAGCGCGGTGTAGCAGTTCGCCACCGTCTGCGCCTCGACACCCTGGCTTGCATCGACGACGAGGAGCGCGCCCTCGCACGCCGACAGCGACCGGCTGACCTCGTACGAGAAGTCGACGTGGCCCGGGGTGTCGATCAGGTTGAGCTGGTACGTGCGACCATCAAGGGCGGTGTAGCTCAGCGCCGCGGTCTGCGCCTTGATCGTGATGCCGCGTTCGCGCTCGATATCCATGGAATCGAGGACCTGCGCTTCCATCTCGCGGTCGGAGAGGCCGCCGCAGCGCTGGATCAGACGATCGGCAAGAGTCGATTTGCCATGGTCGATGTGGGCGATGATGGAAAAATTGCGGATCTGATCCATGCTCACTACGAACGACGAACAACGGCGGTCAGCGACGGCAGCCCGATTCCAGCCGAAGGGCAGGCACTCGTCGCCGCGTTTCAGGACTGAAAACGCACGTCGCCGATGGCCAAAAAAAAGGCACGTCGAATCGATGACGCGCCTTCCAACAAAACGTTTGGCAACTGCTTGTTGGGACTTTCATTGTAGTCAAAACACCCTGCGCGGAAGCCGCGCCAAGTCCCGATTTCTCTACGTTGCAGCGTGCCAACACGAATTCTATCCACAGATTGTCCACAATTGGCTGTGGACGCCCTGGGGGCAATTTCGAGGCTTGGAGCTGTTCTCCCCGCTCGCGCCAGACCCCTCTAATAGAAGCAATTCAAAACGCGCATGCAACTCATGAAAATCCAGTGCCAGTGAGCGCTCACAACTACTGTCTTGTGGGACGAACGATCACGAACCTCGCGACTTCGCCCTGGCGGACCAGCATCGTGACGGGCTTGGCCTTGTCGAGCTTGGCCACGACCGTCTCGAACTGCTTGGCGCTCGTCACTTCGACGTTGTCGACGCTGAGGATGACGTCGTTCTCGCGGAGCCCGGCACGCGCCGCGGCGCCCTCGGCGGTCTCGACCTTGACCCCGTTTTTCACCTTGAGCTCGCGTTTCTGAGTGTCCGTCAGGTCGGCGACGGCGACGCCGATGCTGCTGACCGTGGGCGACGGCTTGGCGCTGTCTCGCTCGGGCGGCTTGCGAGCGACGACGCGTTCCGCCTCGAACTCCGCCACCACGACGCTCAGCTCGCGCGTGCTGCCGCGCCGGAACACCTGGAGCGCCGCCTTGGTTCCCGGCTTGATGTTTCCGACGATGCGCGGCAGCTCGACCGAGTTTTCCACCGGCCGACCATCGACCTTGGTGATGACGTCGCCCGGCTCGACGCCGGCCTTCTCGGCCGGGCCTCCCGTCTCGACCGACTGGACCAGGGCCCCGACCGGCTTGCCGAGGCCGATCGACTCGGCGACCTCTCGCGTCAGGCGGGCGATGACGACGCCGATGCGGCCGCGGATGACGCGCCCGCCGACTCGCAGCTGCTCCGAGACCCGCGTCGCTTCGTCGATCGGGATCGCGAACGAGATGCCCATATACCCGCCCGAGCGGCTGTAGATCTGCGAGTTGATGCCGACGACCTCGCCGCGCATGTTGATGAGCGGGCCGCCGGAGTTGCCGGGGTTGATCGCCACGTCGGTCTGGATCAGGGGCAACAGATCGCCGGTGTCGCGCGACTTGGCGCTGACGATCCCCGCCGTGACGGTGCTTTCAAGCCCGAAGGGCGAGCCGATCGCGATCACCCACTCGCCGACTTTCAGCTTAGAAACGTCGCCGAGCCTCACGGTCGGCAGGCCGCTCGCCTCGATCTTGACCAGCGCGACATCGGAGCGCTTGTCGGCGCCGATCGTCTTGGCCTTGAACTCGCGCTTGTCGGCGAGGGTGACGATCACCTCGTCGGCGCCTTCGACCACGTGGGCATTGGTGAGGACGTAGCCGTCGGCGTTGAGGATGAAGCCCGAGCCGACGCCGCGCGGCTGCGGATCGCCGTCGGGCTGCTGTGGATTGCGCGGGTTCGGCCGGTTCGGTTGCCCGGGAACGCCGAAGAAGCGGCGGAACAGCTCCGCCATCTCGTCGTCCTGCTCGTTGCCGGGGCCGCTGCGAGCCGCCCGGCCTCGCTCGGTGGTGCGGATGTTGACGACGGCAGGGCCGACTTTCTCGACCAGATCGGTGAAATCGGGCAGGCCCTGCGCGCTCACCGGCGTTGCCGCCGAAGCGAACAGGCTGAACGAGAACACGAGCGCGGCGAACGCCAGACGATAGGCGTGCGAGCGGGGGGAAGGCAGGAGGAGCGGCATGGCGTGGATCTGTCGATGGCGACGAGGTTGCGAAAGCGTGTGGAGCGGTCGCGAGAAAGCGGAAGCCTAGGGCTTCCGTCGCTCGAGCGCTGCGGCAAACATTCTGAGCGTGGCCGGCGGCGTGTCGCCGACGATCGTCACCCACCACTCGCCGTGACGCTGCGCCAGGGTCGAGGTCGCGCCGCTGGCGGCGAACATCGGCTTGGCGTGGCGCGCCGGGCGATAGGGCTCGATGAAGACCGAGACGTAGGTCAGGCCGTCCGAGTAGATGCTCTGGATCACCGGCGCGGCGGCGGCCGGTTCGCCGGCGCCATCTCCCGGGGCATCGATCTGCCGGCTGACGCAGCTTACGGCGCGAAATCCCGGCGCCAGCTGGCGCATCGTCCAGCCTTCGGCATCGAGACGCGTCGGTGTGAGGACGGGGCGAACTACACGGTGCCCTTCGAGCTTGCGCATCGCACTCAATACGCTCTCGGGTTGGGGGCGGATGCCGATCACGACGTCGGAGAACGCAGATGTCTCGAGGACATCGCCTCGCTCGCCGACGACTTCGGCGCGCAGCAACAGGCCCGAAGCGCGATCGGCCCAGAGGCGGTAGCCGTAGCGGAGCCCATCGCGGGCGCGGATCGCCAGTACGTCGGCCTCGTGGCCCGCGACGCGCTCGCTGCCCTCGGCGCGGACCTCGTACCAGTCGGCGATGCCATCGTCTCCGGCCTGAAGCAATGCCGGGAAGGAGCTCAGCATGCCGCGCTGCTCGATCATCGTCACGCTGCTGCCCGGCCAGACGGTATGAACGACATCGTTGTGGCGATAAACCCGGCGCTGGCGACCGTCGAGCGATTCGATCCGCTCGTACTGGTTCGGTCCTTCGCAGAAGTGGGCGATGCGCGCGCTGGCGACGTTGCCGCCGCCGCTGACGACGAAGGTGCCCTGGAAGTTGCGCCGGCTGGCGGCGTCGTGGATGCGCAGCAGCCAGGCGCGCACCTCGCTCGGCGCTGTCGTCGCACCGGCCGCCGCGGCCTGGCCGCACGCCGGCCCGGCATGGGCCAGACCGGCCCACGCGAAGGTCAGGACGGCAGCGGCGCGGAGGAACACGGGCGGACGCGGGTCAGCGCGCCGCGGAATCGACCGTCGCGCTGCGCAGGAACGCCGACGGCACGCCCAGCGCCGAAGTGCCGGAGAACTGCTTGTGCGCCTCGAGATAGCGATCGAGCTGCGCGTCGCGAATGAGCTTGCTGTCGGCGACGATGGCCGCCGGCTGAATCGTCGCCTCAGGGGCCGGCGCACCTGATACCCCAGGAGCTGCCGCTGGAGCGGGCCCGCCGAGCGCCAAGCGCGACGGCAGGGGCGAATCGCCCGGCCGCACCACCGCGAACGTGCCGGCGACGAGAACGACGCCGGCGGCAAGCGCACCGGCCGCCCACGCCCTGCGCTGGGCAGGCCGCTCGAAGTGCGCCGCCGGAGCGGACGGCAGGGCTGCAGGGGCGAGCACCACAGGCTCACTCCCCAGGCGCGATCGCAACGCGGCCCGGAAGCGCTCGTCCCGACCCGGCTCGGAAGCCAGGTCGTCCGACCGCAGCACATCGCCGATCAGGTGCCAGGCGTGCCAGTCATCGCGAAGCTCCCTGCTTTCGACCCACGCACGACACGACGACGCGGCGCCGGCGGCGTCGAGCTCGCCGTCCGCGAGCGCCGACAACCGCTCCTTCGCCAAGTCGCCAACAGGGTCTATCGCCATTTCAACTCTCCGAAACTGTCGCTAAAAGTCGCTCAGCGCCATCACCAGCGGTCGCCTTCCCGGGTGTCCAGCAGCGGGCGCAGGCGCGCGGCAATGGCTTCCCGAGCCCTGAAGATGCGCGACCGGACGGTGCCGATCGGGCAGTTCATGAGCTCGGCGATTTCCTCGTAGCTGAGGCCCTCGATCTCGCGCAGCGTGATCGCCTGCCTCAAATCTTCCGACAACGCTTCGACCGCAAAGTTCACCGCCGCCGCGATTTGCTTGCTGGCCAGAACGGCGTCCGGGGTGGCTGCATCGCTCGGCTCGTTCTCTATCCGGGGATTGTCGTCGTCATCGTCGCGGGCCGCGCGCGCCGACTCGGTGACGAGGGGGTCCCGCTTCATTTCCATCAGTGTTTTCTTGGCGGTGTTGACGGCGATCCGGTAGAGCCAGGTATAGAACGCGCTGTCGCCGCGAAACTGCGGCAGCGCCCGATAGGCGCGGATGAACGTCTCCTGGGCGATGTCGGGTACCAGGTCGACGTCCCGAACCATCCGTCCGATCAGCCGTTCGATCCTGCGCTGGTACTTCACGACCAGCATCTCGAATGCCTTGACGTCGCCCTGCTTCACGCGCTCGACGAGCGGCGCGTCGGCGTCCGGCGCATTCATTCGGAGCTGCGTGGATCGGCCGCCGGCAAATCCCCGGCGGCAGGTGGCGCTGCATATACCGCGCAACGCAAGGCGTGCCACTCGGAGGCCAGGCCGCTGCGCTGCACCGGCAGCCAGAGGCCCCGCCGGCGCCGGCCGCCCAGGCGAATCAAGAGGAACGCCCCGAGATCGAGGCTCACCCGAAGCGTGCCGCTGCTTGTCGTGCCGGCGTCGGGGGAAAAAGTCCAGATGCCGTCGCGGCAGGAGAGGAGGCCGCCTTTCCTGCGGACCAGCGACACAGCGACGGCGATCGTTCCGGCGCCGAGGACGCCCGCCAGCACGACGACCCACGCTCGGCCCGAGTCGACCTGCGAGTCGAGCATCGCGGCCGCCCAAGCGACGACGGTAGCGATTGCGATGGCGGCGACGGTGCCCACTGCGGCGTGCCAGAGGTCGAAGCGACGCAGCCTCACCTCGAAATAGTCGCGTTCGCGCATGGCCGGCGCCGAAGCGAGCGCTCAGGCTCGCTTGAAGACGAGGGTACCGTTGGTGCCGCCGAATCCGAAGTTGTTCTTGACCGCGTGCTCGATCTTCATCGGCCGCGCCTCGTTGGCGCAGTAATCGAGATCGCACTCCGGGTCGGGGGTGAAGATGTTGATCGTCGGCGGCGAGACCTGGTCGCGCAGCGCCATCACCGTGAAGACCGATTCGATACCGCCGGCGCCGCCGAGCAGGTGGCCGGTCATCGACTTGGTCGAGTTGACGACGAGCTTCCTGGCGTGATCGCCGAAGGCGAGCTTGACGGCGTTGGTCTCGTTGACGTCGCCGAGCGGCGTCGACGTGCCGTGGGCATTCAGGTATTGCACCTGGTCGCCGTTCAGCGCCGCCGCTCGCAGCGCCGCCTGCATCGATCGCTTCGGCCCGTCGACGTTCGGCGCCGTCATGTGGAAAGCGTCGGCGCCCATGCCGAAGCCGATCAGCTCCGCGTAGACCTGGGCGCCGCGCCGCTTCGCGTGCTCGTACTCCTCGAGCACGAGAACGCCGGCGCCTTCGCCGAGAACGAAGCCGTCGCGGTCCTTGTCCCACGGCCGCGATGCCGTCCCCGGGTCGTCGTTGCGGGTCGAAAGCGCGCGCGCCGCCGCGAAGCCGCCGATGCCGAGCGGCGAGACCGTCGCCTCGGCACCGCCCGCGATCATGACGTCGGCGTCGCCGTGCTGGATCATCCGGCCGGCCATGCCGATCGAATGCAGCCCGGTCGTGCAGGCGGTGACGATCGCCAAGTTCGGGCCCTGGAAGCCGAACATGATCGAGACGTGCCCCGAGATCATGTTGATGATCGATGCGGGGACGAAGAACGGCGTGATCCGGCGCGGTCCGCGCTTCTCGAGCTCGGCCTTGGTGTCCTCGATCAGGGGCAGGCCGCCGATGCCCGAGCCGATCAGGCAGCCGATGCGCTGCGCCTCTTCTGCGCCGAGCTGGTCGTTGGTGGGCAGGCCGGCGTCGCGAATGGCCTGGATCGAGGCGGCCAGGCCGTAGTGGATGAACGCGTCCATGTGACGCGCTTCCTTGGCCGGAAAGTAGTCTTCGACGTTGAAGCCCTTGACCTCGCCGGCGAAGCGGCAGGCGAAAGCCGAGGCGTCGAACTTGGTGATGCCGGCGATGCCGGAGCGGCCCGCGAGCAGGTTCTGCCAGCCTTCGGCGACGCTGTTGCCGACCGGGCTGATCAGGCCGAGGCCGGTGACGACGACACGGCGCGAACTCATCGAGAGGAAAAGAGGAAGACGCTCGCTCAGGCCGCCTTCTGGTGCTTGGACGCGTAGTCGATGGCCAGCTGGACCGTGGTGATCTTCTCGGCCTCTTCGTCGGGAATCTCGATCCCGAACTCGTCCTCCAGCGCCATCACGAGCTCGACCGTGTCGAGCGAATCGGCGCCCAGGTCGGCAACGAACGCCTTCTCGTTCGTCACGTCGGCCTCGGGGACTCCGAGTTGCTCGGCAATGATCTTCTTGACTCGTGCTTCTATGTCGCTCATGACTCCTCCAGGAGCATTTGTGAAAAAGTAAACGCGGATTCTAAGGCGTGGCGCTTGCCGCGCCCGGGTCGGGCAGTCGCGCCTCAGGACATCAACATGCCGCCGTTCACGTGCATTTCGGTGCCCGTGATGTAGGACGCTTCCGGCGAAGCGAGAAACGCCACCGCCTGCGCCACCTCGCTCGCCTGGCCGAGCCGGCCGAGCGGGATCTGCGCCAGCAGCGCCGCCGACTGCGCCTCTGGAAGCGAGCGCGTCATGTCCGTCTCGATGAAGCCCGGCGCGACGCAGTTGACCGTGATGCCTCGGCTGCCGACCTCGCGCGCCAGCGACCGGGTCATGCCGGCGACGCCCGCCTTGGCGGCGGCGTAGTTGGCCTGGCCCGGGTTGCCGGAGGCGCCAACCACCGAGGTGATGCTGACGATCCGCCCGTAGCGCTGCTTCATCATCGGCCTGAGCGCCGCCCGGCTGGCCCGAAAGACGGCCGTCAGGTTGGTCGCGAGGACAATGTTCCAGTCGTCGTCCTTCATGCGCATCGACAGCGTGTCGCGCGTGATGCCGGCGTTGTTGACGAGCACATGGAGGCCCCCGCTCTCGCGCACGATCGCGTCGATCGCGGCGCCCGTGGAGTCGCCGTTGGTGACGTCGAGGACGATGCCGCGGCAACCGGCATGAGCGGCGAGCGTTTCGCCGATGCCGGCTGCGCCGGCCTCGGTCGTCGCCGTGCCGACGACCCGAAAGCCCTTGGCCGCCAGGGCCAGTGCGATCGCCCGGCCGATGCCGCGCGAGGCCCCGGTGACGAGCGCGACCTGGCCAGCGTTGTCGGCGGAGTCGCTCATCGAAGCAACGCCGCGGCGTCTCTCAGCGACGCCGGATCGAACACCGCGGCCGGCACGGTGTCGGGGTCGATTCGCTTGACCATGCCGGCGAGGACGCGCCCCGGCCCGCACTCGACGATGTGGGTGATGCCGCGGGCGCGAATCGCCTGGATCGTCTCGACCCAACGCACCGCGCCGAACGCCTGGCGATACAGCGCGTCGCGGATCGCCGCCGGCTCGCTTTCGCTCCTGACGTCGACGTTGTCGATCACCGGAATGAA
Organism: Caldimonas sp.; assembly: GCA_039916285.1. GTDB lineage: Bacteria > Pseudomonadota > Gammaproteobacteria > Burkholderiales > Burkholderiaceae_C > Schlegelella_A. The sequence goes on along the minus strand of JBDSLQ010000316.1, from coordinate 4,902 downwards.
CGGCGCGTCGACCGGCGTTGTCGCCAGTCGGTCGCGCAGCCGCTCGGCGGCGGGCTTCATCAACGCCGAGTGGAACGGCGCCGACACCGCCAGCGGCAGGGCGCGCTTCGCGCCCACTGCCTTGAGCAGCTCGCAGGCCTTGTCGACCCCGGCCTTGGTACCGGCGATGACGGTCTGCTTCGGGTCGTTGAAGTTTGCCGCCTGGACGGTCTCGCCGGTGTCGCGCGCCGCCTGCGCGCAGCCTGCACGCACGGCAGCGGCATCGAGGCCGAGGATGGCCGCCATCGCGCCGGTGCCGACCGGAACCGCCTCTTGCATCGCCTGGGCGCGAAAGCGCACGAGCGGCAGCGCATCGGCGAAGCTCAACGCGCCCGCGACGACGAGCGCGCTGTACTCGCCGAGCGAATGACCGGCCACGACATCGGGCGCCGCCCGGGTCTCGGCGAGCCAGGCACGGTAGCAGGCGACGCCGGCCGTCAGCATCACCGGCTGGGTGTTCGTCGTCAGGTCGAGCAGCTCCTTCGGACCTTCGCGGATTAGCCGGCCGAGGTCGAGGTCGAGCGCCGTGGCAGCCTCGTCGAGGGTCTGGCGCACGGCGGGGTGGTCACCCCAGGCGTCGAGCATGCCGACCGATTGGGAGCCCTGGCCGGGGAAGACGAAAGCGAAAGGAGTCATCGAGACCGCCGACCGCCGGGCCGCCCCAAGGCCGGCGGAGCCCCCTCGGGGGGCAGTGAACGAAGTGAGCGTGGGGGCACTATGAACGATCAGTAATCGAGCAGCACCGCGCCCCAGGTGAAGCCGCCGCCGACGCCTTCGAGCATCACCGTGTCGCCGCGCTTGATCTTGCCTTCGCGCACCGACTCGTCGAGGGCGAGCGGGATCGACGCCGCCGAGGTGTTGCCGTGCCGGTCGACGGTGGAGATCAGCTTGCCCGGCGCGAGCTTCAGCTTCTTCGCCGTGCTCTGCATGATGCGGATGTTGGCCTGGTGCGGGACCAGCCAGTCGATGTCGGCGGCGCTGCGGTTCGCCTTCGCGAGCACCGAGCGGGCGACGCTCTCGAGCACGCCGACGGCGAGCTTGAACACCGCCGGGCCGTCCATCTTCAGGAGCGGATCGCCGAGGATCCGGCCGCCCGAAACGTGGCCCGGAACGCAGAGGATGTCGACGTGGCGGCCGTCGGCATGGAGCTCGCTGGCGAGAATTCCGGGCGTGTCGCTCGCCTCGAGGACGACGGCGCCGGCGCCGTCGCCGAACAGGACGCAGGTGGTGCGGTCCTTGAAATCGAGGATGCGCGAGAACACTTCGGCGCCGACGACGAGTGCCCTGGAGGCGGCGCCGGTCTTGATCATCGAGTCGGCGACGGTCAGCGCGTAGACGAATCCCGAGCAGACCGCTTGCACGTCGAACGCGGCGCAGCCGGCGACGCCGAGCTTGGCCTGCAAGAGGCTCGCCGCCGAGGGAAACACCATGTCGGGCGTCGACGTCGCGACGATGATCAGGTCGATCGCGCCCGGATCGCAATCGGCGGCTTCCAACGCGCGCCGCGAAGCGATCAGGGCGAGATCGCTGGCGCCGACGTCGGGCGCGGCGAAATGGCGAAAGCGGATCCCGGTGCGCTCGACGATCCACTCGTCGGAGGTCTCGATGCCGTCCTCCGCCAGCCTGGCCGCGAGGTCGGCGTTGCTGACACGCCCCGGCGGCAGGTGGCTGCCGGTGCCGATGATTCGCGAGTAGCGCGGAAGGGCGGTCGTCGTCATGCGGACTGGACAGAGCCGAAAGCCGTGGAGTCGCCGAAAACGGTCGCGTCGCCATGCGCCGCCGCGGCGGGCATCGCCGCCAGGGTGGCCCGGATGCGGTGCTGGACGCGGTCGAGCAAACCGTTTCGCGCCGCATCATGGGCGCGGACGAGGGCCTGCTCGAAGGCGAAAGCATCGGCCGAGCCATGGCTCTTGAAGACCAGGCCGCGCAGGCCCAGCAGGGCCGCGCCGTTGTAGCGGCGCGGATCGACACGTGCCTTGAAGCGGTTCAGCACTGGCAGCGCCGCGAGCGCAGCGAGTTTCGTCAACGGCGTGCGCTTGAACTCCTGCTTGATGAAGGTCGTCAGCATCGACGCAAGCCCCTCGGCCGTCTTCAGCATGACATTGCCGACGAAGCCGTCGCAGACGACGATGTCGGTGGTTCCCTTGAAGATGTCGGTTGCTTCGACGTTGCCGTGAAAGTTGACGAAGCCCGCCGCCGCCGCCTGGCGCAGCAGCTCGCCGGCAGCCTTGATCGACTCGCTTCCCTTGATCGCTTCCTCGCCGATGTTGAGAAGGCCGACCGTCGGCTCCTCCTTGCCCCAGACGGCAGCGACGAGCGCGCTGCCCATCACCGCGAACTGGAGCAGGTGCTCGGCGCTGCAGTCGACGTTGGCGCCGAGGTCGAGCACGGTCGTGAAGCCGTCGCGCTCGTTCGGCATGACGGTGGCGATCGCCGGTCGGTCGATGCCGTCGACCGTCTTCAGCACGTAGCGCGAGACCGCCATCAGCGCGCCGGTGTTGCCGGCCGAGACACACGCCTGGGCGAGCGAGGCGCGATCGGCGTGCGGCTTGACCTGGCTCACCGCGACGCGCAGCGAGGAGTCCTTCTTGCGGCGCAGCGCCGTCTCGACCGAGTCGGACATCTGGACGACTTCGCTCGCGGCGACGCGAGTGCAGCGCGGCCAGCCGGCCGCCCCGGCGATCGCCTCCTCCCGCCCGACGAGGACGAGCTCGGCCTCGGGATGAGAGGCGAGAAAGGCGCGGCACGCCGGCAGCGTCACGGCCGGGCCGTGATCGCCGCCCATCAGGTCGACGGCCAGGCGGATCGGTGGGGCGGAATCGGCCGCCATGGGGCGCTTCGCGACGTTCGCGTCAGGGTCGACGGCCGTGCTCACGCGAACGGCCCGACTTCGGCTCCGGGATCAGGCTTCTGCTTTGGTCTTCAGCACTTTTCGGCCGCGATAGAAACCGGTCGGGCTGACGTGGTGGCGAAGGTGCGTCTCGCCGGTGGTCGGCTCGATGGCGAGGCCCGGCTTGGCGAGCGCCTGGTGCGCACGATGCATGCCGCGCTTGGAAGGCGACTTCTTGTTCTGCTGGACGGCCATGGAATTCTCCTGAAACCCGCCGTGCACCCGAACTTGGGGAGGCGGCGCGACGGGTCTCCGGCACGGGCCGGGCAGTCGCGGAAAAGCCGGGCATTGTAGCAGCGGCACCCTCCTCGACCGGCCCCCTCAGTTCGGCCGCGGCCCGCGTTTCAAGGCAGCCAGCGCGGCGAACGGACTGTCGGCGGGAGCAGTCGGCGGGTCGTCTTCGATCAGGGCGCGGGGGAGCGGCGCCGGGCACTGCTCGTGGCGCGGCACCAGCGGCATGGCGAGGAGGAGCTCGTCCTCGATCAGCTCGGCGAGATCGAGCACCGGCGACAGCGCGAGGACGTCGTCCTCGCTGTCGGCGTCGAGCGCGGCGGCCGCGTCTTCGCCGTCGACGAAGAAGATCCGCCGCGCGGCATGCAGCGGAAGGCGCATCGGCTGCAGGCAACGCTGGCATTCGAGCGTCACCTCGGTGTCGGCTTCGATCGTGAGCGAGGGTCGAGCGCCGGCGCCGGCAAGGACGTGGCGCTCGCCGCTCGCGCGCCAAGCCACGCCCGGCCGGGACGTGCCCCCCTCGGGCGCCAGCGTCGCCGAGACCAGCCGAGGCAGTCGTTCGGCGGGGCAGTCGCCGGACAGGTCAGCGCCGGCCGCGGCGAACGCCGCAACATCGAGGCGACGCGGGTCGGGACCGCGAGACGAGGAAGCCATCGGCCAGTTTAGGCGCCAAGGAACCGCCGACGCCGGCGATGGAAAATGAAGGATGCCCGGCCGCCGCCTCGTCCTCGCCTCGACCTCGCGCTACCGCCGCGAGCTTCTGGCGCGCCTGCGCCTGCCTTTCGACGTCGAGTCGCCCGAGGTCGACGAGCAGGCGCGTCCGGGCGAGACGCCGGCCGCAACCGCCTCGCGACTGGCCCTGGCCAAGGCGAACGCTGTTGCCGCACGCCAGCCCGACGCCGTCGTCATCGGTTCCGACCAGGTCGCCGATCTCGACGGCCACGGCGTCGGCAAGCCGGGCGACCACCACCATGCCGCCGCGCAGCTGCGCGCGATGCGTGGCCGCGTCATCGTCTTCCAGACCGCCGTCGCCGTGGTCTGCCGCGCGACCGGCCTCGCCGAGACGGCGCTGGTGCCGGTGACGGTGCGCATGCGCGACCTGAGCGACGCCGAGATCGAGCGCTACCTGCGCGCCGAGACGCCTTATGACTGCGCCGGCAGCGCCAAGATCGAGACGCTGGGCATCGCCCTCGTCGAAAGCGTCGCGTCGGACGATCCGACCGCGCTGATCGGCCTGCCGTTGATCGCCACGTGCGCGCTGCTGCGCCGCGCCGGCATCGACCCGCTGGGCGCGCCGGCAGTCGCCGCCGTCCCATGACGACTCGGGGCACGCTCTACCTCGTGCCGAATAGCCTCGACGTCGGCACCGCCGACGCCGGGGCCGACCTCGGCGAGCGGCTGCCGCTCGGCACGCTGCGCGTGGCGGCGCGGCTCGTCCACTGGGTGTGCGAAAACGCGAAGACGACGCGCGCCTTCCTCAAGCGCGTCGATGCGGTCAGCCCGCTCCTCGCGCCGCTTCAGCAGATCGCGATCGTCGAATTGCCACGCCGGCCGAAGGGCCGCGCCGACAGCGCCGCGTTCGAGGGCGAACGTCTGCTCGCGCCGGCGCTCGCCGGCAGCGATCTCGGCCTGATCTCGGAGGCGGGCCTGCCGGCCGTCGCCGATCCGGGCGCGCGTCTCGTCGCCGCGGCTCACGGCGCGGGCCTGCGCGTCGTCGCCCTCCCGGGCGCGAGCGCGATCAC